>JAOZQX010000028.1:0-5548 GCA_029931995.1 Bacteroidales bacterium | reverse complement strand
ATTTTTGATACACAGTCGATAACTTTTCCTAAAGGCATTCCACGGCCATAATCGCGAATGCGAACTCCCTTTTCATTAATGTCAACTTCAATGGTGTTTCCATTGCCCATCACAAATTCATCGATGGAATTGTCAATAATTTCTTTAATTAAAACATAAATTCCATCATCCTGTGAGGCTCCATCTCCTAGCTTCCCGATATACATACCAGGTCTCAGCCGGATGTGTTCTTTCCAATCCAGTGATCGTATGCTATCTTCAGTGTACTTTTCCACCATGCAACAAAAATATAAAATCAATCTTTTGCTTTTATGCGAGAAATCTTTTTTTTTCAAAAGAAAACTGTTGATATCTTACAGTATCAAGAAAATCAGGTAGATAAATTAGAAAAACTTTTGCAGAAAATGCTGTAATTATTTTCCCTCTCTGTTCAGTAAGCTACTCTTATATTCAGAAAAGAAAAGAACAAGCTCACTTTTACTGATAGCTAAAGATTTGAGACCAAAACCTGAGTCTCGATAAAAGAAAACAAATATGATAATGGAAGTTATGGTATATGAAATACTACTAGCCCAACCAGCTCCAACAATTCCAAACGACGGAATGAAAATACTAAACAATATTAAAGAAGCAAGTAAGCCAACAAAAGAGGCAATTGTGTTGATGTGAAATTTCCCGATTCCTGAAAAATAATGATCCAGAATTAAAGTAATGTTAAACAGAAGTACTCCGGGAGCAAGAGATCGGATCACCAAACTTACATCGCCAAAACCTGCACCAAATATAAATTCGTAAAAAGAGGCTGGGAGTAATGTTAAGGGAATGATGAGGATTAAACTAAAAATGAGTCCGACTTTGCTTAAATTTAAGCTTAGTTTTTGAATAAGTTTTATATCACTCATATTTACAATGCGGGCATATTGAACCATGCAAATACTACGACTTATTAGCCAAACAGATTCGATCAAAGCGATACCGTTAGAATAAACACCCACTTCAGATTCGGAGTACAAATCGTTGAGCCAGTAGTAGCTCATTCGGAAGCTAAGTAGCTGAAATATTTGAGCTAATTGGTTTAAAATTCCGTAACGTAAAAGTTGTTTTGTGATTGCCAGATAATGTTGGAAGGGGTGAAGCTTGAAATTTCCAATGTGTTTTATAATGAGAAAAACACTCAACATAAATGACATTCCGAAAGAAAAATACAGAGCGGTTAAATATGCATTGATACTTCTATCTTCAAGTACAAAAAATGACAGGAGTAAGGAAATCGTAATAAAAACAGGCTGTACTAAAGAAATCAGATTGGCACTTTTGATTTTTTCTTTTCCAATTAAGATGTTTGAGTTAATTCCTGTAAATGCGTTCACAAGGGATAAAATGCATACTGCTAATATGAAAGGATCACCCAATAAATTAGTAATTTTAAGAATGATAAAAGAGAGCCCACCGATGATTATGGACCAAATGTAAGCAGGAATTAGAATGAGGGAATGTGTGTATTTTGGTATCAAATAAACAATTGCGGCTCCACCAATAAGATTTGAGAAAACAAGGATGTATGCTATACTCGCAATGATTAAACCTTGTTGCCCTTTCCCAATTGTTCCCAGCACTTGAGAAATAATAATCGCTATGAGCAGATTGATTATAGCAGCCAGAAATTTTGTTCCAAATGTATTTAAGATTTTGCTAAACAAATTGTTTCAGAATATAGAATAAAATTAGAATATTTTTACAAATAGTCCTTTACAAACCTAAGCGCATTTTTAAAGCGTTGCTCTTTTGTCCCCGAAATTATCTCAAAATTTAGCTTGCGGGTTTCAAATTCTCGTTTGTAAAGATTGAATAAATGCTCTCTCAAATGTGGGTGTTCGCGTTGGGGATCTTCTTTCCACGGCAGGTCGATGTCACAAAGTAAATACAGCTCGTAATCTTGTTTGTTTATTTCTTCAAGTATCCATGGATGACAGTCCTGATATTTTACTTCGCTCCAAATTTTGGTAACGATTAATTCTGTATCGGAGAATAAAACTTTGTTTGCTTTTTTCGATATTTGGTTCTCATTTTCTTTTTGCCCTTTTGCAATTTTAAGAATATCTTTTGGCTGATAGGGACGGTTTAAATTATTAAGATATTCTCTGGCATACTCCTTAACCCAAACGGTGTTAAAGTGTTCAGCAAGTTGTTTGCTGAGTGTAGATTTTCCTGTAGATTCGGATCCGGTGATGGCAATTTTTTTAAGCAATTTTTTGTAGTTTGTATTTCTGTTCCCAAGCGATGTATCCTAATACGGCGATAATCAAGAAAACAGTAAACTGCAAAGATGTAAAAACTAAACCTTTGTAAAAGTACAAGGGTATGGATATAATATCGCCAACAATCCACCAAATCCAATTTTCTACTTTTTTCTTTGCCATTAGCCACATGCCAATTATAAAAATTGCAGTTGTGAGCGAATCCCAAATAGGAACATTGCTGTCTGTGTAATTTTTGAGAACATATGTTAGGCTGCCGAAGAAGAAAATAAACATGATAAGGTTTATGAAATGCTCTTGTTTTGAGCAGATTCTAATTGGTATTATTTTTTTATTCTCGGTTTTTCTGGACCAATTATACCAACCGTAAATACTCATTCTAAAAAAAACAAAGTTGATTCCCATATCTGCATAGAGTTTGGCAAAGAAGCAGATATAAACATAAATTAGTACGCTAATAATTCCGGTAGGATATACAAGTATGTTTACTTTTTTAGAAAACCAGACACTTAGGATTCCAAAAAAAACGGCAATTATTTCTAAAATTGAAGTGTCGAGAATGTTTTGATACAGAAGTTCCCAAAAATAGTTTAAGTCCATTATTTTGTGTTCAGGTCGGCATTTATGATTTTTAAAATAAATACGGAATGAGGTAATTCAAATGATTTATGAATTTCTTTGGTTATGGCATTCATCACCTCAAAATATTCACCAAAAACCTTAGTGCTCATCCCATTGGTTTTTACATTCAATTCTTCGTGTTTGTTTAAACGTTCAATAAAATCCAAAATATGTGGAATGAAATCGTCTTTTAAAGGATAGTAACTAATCTCGATAGAAGTATTCATGATTCTTAAGTTAAGTGGTAAATTTACAATAAAATTAGAATCTTAACCTTTACTAATCGAATCAATAAATCATCTCATATCCACAATTTCAAAATCAGGATAATCAGCCTCAGTAAATGTAAATTGGCTTGCTGGAATGTCTTTATTTGAATTGTATTTATTGATGATGTAGGAATAAGTACTCCCGTTTTTATCGAAGATGGAGAAGCTCAAAATTTGTTTTTCAGCTTTATCGATGATTACATGAATTTTCGTAAAATTTCTTCCTTTCAATGGGGTAAGCTCAATTATTTCTGCGGTTTTTCCATTGTAACGATCTTCTTGCAAAAACTTTGATTTGTAATTATCGCTATAAGAATTTAAGAGGTTGCTTGGAGTAATGGCGTCAGCATCGTTTTCTTCAACTTCATTAATCATAACTTCTTCATCTTCTATTAATAGGGTCCACATTGTTTCACCATCCGAAATGACTACTTGTTCACCTATATCTAAACGATAGCTGTTATCCATAATTTGAAGAATGCCACTTTTACTTTCATTAATCCCTGCCTCAGGGTTTTTCATGGTATAAGTAAAATCAACCTCAATGGTTTTTTGAGCTTCGGTTTTAGCAATTACGGCATCCAAAATTTCAGTTGCTTTTTTATCTTTTTGGGCATAAACTCCAGCTGCAATAACAAGGGCAATGATGCCCATAATAATTCTTTTCATTTAAATTTAATTTATTCGTTCTGATCTAAATCCTTCAAAAACTGTTCCAAAGCAAACTCATTGGCAACTCTTACTTCGCGAGCCTTACTTCCCTCAAATGGACCAACAATTCCGGCAGCTTCCAATTGGTCAATAATTCGTCCTGCACGGTTGTAACCCAACTTCAATTTTCGTTGAAGCAAAGAGGTTGATCCTTGTTGTGTTTGAACAATAATTTTGGCCGCTTCTTCAAATAATTCATCCCTGTCAGTGGGGTCAAAATCGGCTTGTCCGTTATCTTGTTCATCGGCATACTCAGGCAACAAAAAGGCCGATGGATAAGCTCTTTGTGAACCGATGAAGTCGGTAAATTTTTCAACCTCGGAAGTATCCAAAAATGCACATTGTAAACGTGTAATATCGCTTCCGGTCGATAGTAGCATGTCTCCACGACCAATAAGCTGGTCGGCTCCACCTGTATCTAAAATTGTACGGGAATCAATTTTTGAGATTACCCTAAAAGCAATTCGTGCAGGGAAGTTAGCTTTAATGGTTCCTGTAATAATATTTACGGATGGGCGCTGAGTAGCAATAATTAAATGGATACCGATAGCTCTTGCCAATTGGGCTAAGCGGGTTAACGGATTCTCAATTTCTTTACCTGCGGTCATTATTAAGTCAGCAAATTCATCTACAACAAGAACAAGGTATGGCAGAAAGCGGTGTCCATGATTAGGGTTTAATTTGCGCGAAATAAATTTTGCATTGTATTCTTTAATATTCCTGACTTGTGCATCTTTTAGTAGTTCGTATCGGTTATCCATTTCTATGCTAAGCGAGTTCAAAGTCCGAACTACTAATCGGGTGTCGGTTATTATAGCTTCTTCAGAGTCGGGTAATTTTGCTAAAAAGTGCCTTTCAATTTTTGAGAAAAGGGAGAGTTCCACTTTTTTGGGATCCACCAAAATAAATTTAATTTGAGATGGGTGTTTTTTATATAGAAGTGAGGCAAGTATTGTATTTAAGCCAACCGATTTACCTTGACCTGTTGCACCGGCCATAAGTATGTGAGGCATTTTTGTGAGGTCAACAATATAACTTTCGTTGGCAATTGTTTTTCCCAAAGCGCAAGGAAGTTCCATTTTTGTATTCCTGAATTTTTCGGATGCAAGCATGGATTTCATGGATACAATTTCAGGATTCCGGTTGGGAACCTCAATCCCAATTGTTCCTTTCCCTGGGATGGGTGCAATGATACGGATGCCCATAGCTGCCAAGCTTAAAGCGATGTCATCTTCAAGATTTTTAATTTTTGAAATACGGACACCAGGCGCAGGAATAATTTCGTAAAGTGTAACGGCCGGACCAATCGTTGCTTTGATTTTTTCAATCTTTATTGCATAGTGGTTCAGGGTTTCAACAATGCGATTTTTATTGGCTTCCAATTCATCTTTCTGAACATTTATCTGACCAGTATCCCCATAATCGTCAAGTAAGTTTAATGAGGGTAATTTATAATCAGCCAGTTCGAGAGTTGGGTCGTATTCTTTATCTAAGCCTTGATGTTCAATCCTTCCATTAGAATAATTGTGTTTTTCTTCAGCCGTTTTTTCGATAGTTAATTCTACTCCGTCTTCTTCAGGAATATTTTCTTCAACCGTATCATCAGATTCTACGGTTTCAGGATCAGTAATTTTCTCAGTTTTTCCTTTCTCTTTTAAATTAATATCGAAGTCTTCGTCTTCACTTACC
>JAOZQX010000322.1 GCA_029931995.1 Bacteroidales bacterium | reverse complement strand
TATAATTTCTACCGTTACTAGTATTAACTTTTATATTTAAGATTGAAGTTACAGGATTAGGGTAAACACATAACTGATTTTTCTGGACTCTTTCTGAGGTAGTGCTTGTGTAATTTGATATATTCCAAAGTTCTAAATCATTAAGAACTGTATTTGAAGCTACTTCCTGCAAATACATTGTTTTTGTTCTCGACAAACGACCAGAATATTCATATCCAACAATCGTTTCTTTGAAAATAGTTACAAAATAAACACAAGCCTCCAAATATGATCCATAATGTGATGGATGCCCTAAATCAGGATCGTATAATTCCAAAGCCGGCCATCCTTCAACAACTGTTTTCCATGCCCTCCCGATAGGAGAAACTATGAAATTATACTTATCAGCTAAAATCAAGGTTCCCGAAATAATCATATCCTGAAATACATCATAAGTATAATATGAACCATTGAAATTATTCCCATATTTCAATGCCCAGTCCATAAAAAATATAATTTTTGTATTAGGATTATTGGCAAGAATTATTTCTTTTAATCCTTCAATAGGGGGTTCAATATAATAATGGTATTCGGGAAAAGCTATATGAAAATGCGACCCCTGTAATATTACATAATCCCATTGGTGTTCATTTATCTTTTCTATAGTTTCCAGCCTTTCGATATGTTCATCCAGAGAAACACCACCCGGGGTTTGCTGCTCAATAAAGACTTCTTTGCCTTTTGCTTCAGCCATTTGCTTAACCATACCGGGCAACCCATAATAGTAAGTAAGGCTATTTCCAATAAATAAAATCTTTTGTTCTTGTGAAATGCCAGTGAAATGCGAAAAAGAAATAATAAAGAGAAGAAATAATTTTTTCATTTTAGAGAATTGGTAACAATTTAATCTTAAGCAGCTATACTTAATATTAAATACGGTGCAATATATATGATATTTAAACATATAAAAACCCTAATTTCTTTACATCTACCCGAATGATTATAAACAATAAAGACATACAGCAACTTCTACAAATTGATAATCTACAATTTTCCTTTAAAATTTCGCTCCCACATAAACCAAAATAACCCTATTTTTGTAATTATTATCTTTATACTATGACTGACTACCCTGCAAATGTAAGTGCACGAAAATTCTATTTCAACGATCGATCTTTTAATTTATTGATGAAAAACAGAATTTATCATGTTTTGTTGATCGCTAGTGCTTATGATACTTTTATACTCGAAGACGACGGACGGATTGACGAGCAAATATTTAATGAATACGTAAGCCTGAACCTTCGATACCCACCACAATTTATACAAGCCTCCTCTCAGGAAAAAGCATTGGAAATATTAGAAGAAGAAAACATCGACCTCATCATCACCATGCTGAGTGCCGAAGAACGTGACACTTTTACGTTGGCTTCAAATATCAAAGCCAAACATGCCGATATTCCAATTGTAGTTCTAACTCCTTTTTCGCGTGAAGTAAGTATAAAGATTGATCAGGAAGATTTGAGTAATATCGATTATATTTTCAGCTGGTTGGGCAATGCCGATATCCTGCTTGCCATCATCAAACTCATCGAAGATAAGATGAATGTTGAACAAGACGTGGAGCAGGTAGGAGTACAAACCATTATTTTGGTAGAAGATAATATTCGGTTTTATTCAAGTTATTTGCCAAATATTTATAAAATCATTTTCAAGCAATCGAAAACTTTTATGACCGAGGGTTTGAATGAACACCAGCAAATGCTCCGTATGCGGGGACGACCCAAAATTTTACTGGCTACCAATTACGAAGAAGCCATTGAATTATACGAAAAATATAAGAAAAACCTGCTCGGAATTATCAGCGATATCACTTATAAACGAAAAGGTGAAATTGATAAAATTGCCGGTATAAAGCTTTGTGAAAGAGTAAAAAAGGATGACCGTTTTGTACCCTTACTTTTACAATCGTCGAATGCTAAAAATGCCAAAGTGGCAAAAAAACTAAAGGTTGGCTTTATTAATAAAAATTCGCAGACTTTATCTATCGAACTTCGGAATTTTATTCGTGAATTTTTTGCCTTTGGTGATTTTATTTTTATTAACCCCGAAACCAATAAGGAAATTGCTCGAGCAGCTGATTTAAAAGCTTTACAAGAAATTATTTTCCCGATACCTGATGAATCAATGGCTTATCATATCGAGAGAAATCACTTATCCAAATGGCTGCGAGCACGCGCCCTTTTTCCTCTTGCCGAAATGCTAGTGGATTTACGTCCCGAAGATTTTGCCGACATTGACGAAATTAAGCGTTTTATTTTTGATGCCATCGGAAGTTTCAGACTAAACAAAGCCCGCGGTATAATCTCCCAGTTTTACCGCGATCGCTTCGATGAATACCTGACCTTTACCCGTATTGGCGATGGTTCCCTCGGCGGAAAAGCTCGTGGGCTGGCATTCCTGGATTCACTCATCAAACGCAACCAGCTTTTCGATAAATACGAAAATATAGCTGTCACCATTCCTCGTACAGTTGTTCTCAGTACCGATGTTTTCGATGAATTTATGGAAGAAAATGACTTGCATAAAATAGCCTTATCT
>JAOZQX010000321.1 GCA_029931995.1 Bacteroidales bacterium | reverse complement strand
AAATGGATATGTATTGTCGGAGACTATAATGACTTTATGAAAGAAAGGTTGTTTCGTGCTTCAAAAATTCTTCTTTAGATAACAATTTGAAAATTCTAAAAAACAAAACTGAAATATCAGAAAATAATATCAGTAAAATTTTAGAAACTCATTATCAATTAACTTCTGATATTAAAAAGATTACTGAACTTAAGAAACGTTCATTATCTTCAAAATACTTGCATTTTCATTTACCTAATTTATTTTTCATCTACGATAGCAGGGTAGTAAAAGGACTAAAAAGGTTTTATAAAAATGTGCCAAAAGAGCATTCTTATTTTCTTGATTTTAAAAAAATTGACAACGAATATTCAAAATTTTTCCTAAAATGTTTTGATCTAAAAAACAAGATTAATAAAGAGTATAATATAGATTTGACTAATAGACAACTTGACAATTTGCTTATTGAAACACCTAACTAATTCATTAGCAAATTAGCAAATCAACTAATTAAATAATTATCCTTCTGTTAATATCTTTAAGTATGAATACGAATATCCTCTGGCAACCCAATCCTGAGAAGGCTACTGCATCGCAGATGCAGGAATTTCTCAAAAATATTTCAAAAAAATATCAGTTGAAAAATGAAGATTATCCCACCCTTCACAAATGGAGCGTGGAAAATCCTGATAAATTTTGGGGCGAGTTTTGGGAGTATTCAAAAATCAAATGTTCTCAAGATTTTAGTTCGGTTGTTGATGATTTTGAAAAAATGCCGGGAGCAAAATGGTTTGAAGGAGCTCGTTTAAATTATGCCGAAAATTTGTTGCAACGCAGAGATGATAAAACGGCCATCATCTTTCGAGGCGAAGCTGAGATTGAAAAAGAAATTTCTTATAAAGAATTATACGAACAAGTTAGAAGAATAGCTGCCGGACTAAAAAAACTAGGCGTTAAAAAAGACGATCGTGTGGCTGGATTTATGCCCAATGTGCCAGAGACAATTATTGCCATGTTGGCGGTTTCATCAATAGGTGCTATTTGGAGCTCATCTTCTCCCGATTTTGGCATCAAAGGTGTTTTGGATCGTTTCAGCCAAATTGAGCCCAAAGTAATTTTTGCTGCCGATGGGTATTTTTTCAAAGGAAAAAAGTTTGATTCGCAAGAAAAACTAAAAGGAATACTTGACCAACTTCCATCTATCGAAAAAGTGGTTTTGGTAAATTATACGAATACTGTTGACACTGAAAAATTTTCGAATGCCATTACTTTTGAGGATTTAGCTCAGCCAACTGAAGAAGAATTGGTTTTTGAGCAATTGCCTTTCGATCACCCGCTTTATATTATGTATTCCTCAGGGACAACAGGACTGCCAAAAAGTATTGTTCATTCTGCTGGTGGTACACTTATACAGCACCTGAAAGAATTAAAATTACATTGTGATCTGCGTGATGATGATGTTCATTTTTATTTCACTACCTGTGGATGGATGATGTGGAATTGGTTTGTAAGTTCATTAGCTGTGGGCGCAACTATTGTTTGTTACGATGGAAATCCGTTTTATCCAAATCTAGACGCCCTAATCCATATGGCAAAAGATCTTGATATTTCAATTTTCGGGACGAGTGCAAAATATATTGCCATGCTCGAAAGCGAGGGTGTTATCCCAAAAAACATCTCTGATTTTCCAAAATTAAAAGCCATACTTTCAACCGGATCTCCCCTATCCGATGAGAGTTTTGAGTACGTTTATCGCGATTGGAAAGCGGATGTTCAACTATCTTCCATTGCAGGAGGAACTGATATTATTTCTTGTTTTGTTTTAGGAAATCCTTTATTACCAGTCTATAAAGGCGAAATTCAATGCAATGGTTTAGGGATGGATGTGGATAGTTTTGATGATGCAGGGCAAAGCATTACCGAAGATAAAGGCGAACTAGTTTGTAAAAAAGCGTTTCCTTCCATGCCAATTTATTTCTGGAATGATGAGGATGGACAAAAATATCATAGCGCTTATTTTTCCGAATATCCCAATATTTGGCATCATGGCGATTATATTTTAATTAGCGAACACGGTGGAGTTACCATGCATGGCCGCTCAGATGCAACCCTTAATCCTGGAGGAGTTAGGATTGGCACAGCTGAATTATATCGAGCCGTTGAAAACATGGAAGAAATTAATGATTCTGTAGTTGTTGGGCAAAGATATGAAGATGACGAACGAGTCGTTTTATTCGTAAAAATGAATGAAGGATTTTAACTCAACGATAAAATACAAAAAAAAATACGTTCGGCTATCCGTTCAAGCTGTAGCCCTCGACATGTTCCGGCTATCATCCTTGAGACACCTGATGTACCTTACACCATCAACGGAAAAAAAGTGGAGGTTGCCGTAAAAAAAATCATCCATGGAGAGGATGTGAAAAATAAAGATGCCCTTTCAAACCCGGAATCTTTGGAGTATTTTAGGGATCGATTATAGTATTCTTTTAAACCCATAACTTAAGTTATCCAATTAAATGGGGTGCCACCCTGCAGGGTGGCACCCCATTTTTTTATTTTACAATAAATTTATTCTAAGGTATATTCTATATACAATTCTGG
>JAOZQX010000320.1:347-2607 GCA_029931995.1 Bacteroidales bacterium | reverse complement strand
GAAACTCATACAAAGTACCCATCCATTCGGAGTCACGTTTTGCAAGATAATCGTTCACGGTAACCAAGTGAACACCTTTTCCCGGGAGGGCATTTAAAAATACAGGTAAAGTAGCAACCAATGTTTTACCTTCACCCGTTGACATTTCAGCAATTTTACCTTGATGAAGAATTACCCCACCAACCAGCTGAACATCATAATGAACCATATCCCAGGTAATTAAGCTACCTCCTGCCATCCATTTATTGTCATAATAAGCTTTATCACCAACAACATTTATACTATCTCTGGTGGCTGCAAGGTTGCGATCCATTTCGGTAGCCGTAACCTCAACTTTTTCATTTTCAGTAAAACGTTTGGCAGTTTCTTTCATTACCGAAAAAACTTCCGGAAGTATCTCATCTAAAATTTCCTGACTTTTTTCGTAACTCCTTTTATCAAGTTGATCGATAAGCTCATATTGCTTTTCTTTTTCATGAATATCTATGTCGGGTTCGCTCTCAAACCGAGCTTTTATCGCTTTAATCTGATTTTCTTCTTCAGAAATATATTCGGTAATTCGATTACGAAATTCTATAGTTTTTGCTCTCAGCTCATCATTTGAAAGCTGCGAAATACTTTCATAAACATCTTTAATTTTTTGAACATAGGGCTTAACGGCTCTTAAATCGCGATCCGCTTTGGTACCCATTATTTTCTTAAACGCTTGAAGCATATTTGAAATATAAATTGTTAAATAAAATTATTGGTCAGCAATAATCGTTCCTTTGAAAAAACCAAACTGTTTTTGCCAATCCGTCATAATTGCTAAAGCAAAAATAACCTAATTTATCTAAACGAAAACGAAAAGGAATGAAGATTTGTCGCCTTTATTATTTGAATACAGATTTAAAAGTATTTTGGAATCCCCTGCCGGGAAGAATTGCGGGATATAAAACAATTTCCCCTTTATCATTTACTAAAATTGCAGCAGGCAAGGTTCTTACTTTTAAGTCATCATACACACGATTATCGGGCAATGCCAATAAAAAACTCATCGAAAAATTATTTTCTCCAATGATTCTTTTTAAGTCGCTTATATATTTATGACTGCTGACTGATATTACATTCAACCTATCGGCATATTTTTTTTGCAGATACTCTAGACTGTCAATATTTTCGAAACAATCGGAACAATCCAATTCCCAGAAATTCATCAATAAATATTTGCCTTTATAATCCTTATTTGTTTTTTGCAAACCTGCCAAATCGGTCAGGTTAAAATCAGGAATTGGGCTACCCGGCTGCAGAACCGTGATACGCTTAATCAGGTTCTTAGCAATTTTACGATGCTCGGGATAAACTGAATTTTTGCTCAAATTCCTCAAGTGCTGCAATACTTTGACTGGGCGAAAATCAAAATCGTAGAAAAAATAGTACAAATCCCTTAAAATAACCAACTCCCTTATTTGATTATCCATTAATAACAAATCCCTTTTTAAAGCGCTGGATAATCCATCCAGATTATCCTGATCATTAACTAACGACCGCAATTCATCAGGTCGCAAAACATTAGTTTTTGTTTGTATATACTTATGGAAAAAGGCGTTGAAAAAATCCATGTATTCGTAATGGTTGTAGCGTATCGGTTTATTCCCAAAAACAGTAAAAAACACAGTCTCAATATCCTTTTTTTTAACCGATAAAAGGATATCGGCTAAACGATACTTCACTAGCTCATCAAAATAAACCGTCCCCCCTCTATTAATGCTATATGCCTCAAAATCCAAACTATCGAGCAAATGGGTTTGTTTATGCCTGTAAATTCTATCAAAATTACGCACTAAGAACTTGTCCGACAATATATTAAATTCTGATATTAAAGAATTAAGATCGCTTTTTGGAAGGTCGATAAATTCAAATAACAAGGGGTAGTTTGCTAAATAAGAGATCTGTTCATTTTCCGGATTATAAAGAATCTTTAAGTTGTATTTTTTGCCGGGCTCAACATAAAGAGAAGCTGTTTGGAAACCTAATTTTAATGTGACAATACGTGGATAGTCAATAGCCAACTGAAAATTAAAAACACCCTGCTCATCAAGCTTAGCTTCTGCCAAAATAGTATCCTGATAAGAAATATAATCGGTAAATGATTTTAATCGGATGGTGTAACCGCTAGCATTTTCAACCACCCCGCTAAATTGAGTATTGGCCGAAAATAAATCAAAAGCGAAAAAAGACAATGCACAGAAAACAAACAAAAATTTTCGACTCATTAGAA
>JAOZQX010000320.1:0-337 GCA_029931995.1 Bacteroidales bacterium | reverse complement strand
TCATTAGACCAACTATTTCTTAAAAAATTTGTGAATGGAGTCCGGAATAAATTCTAACACATCCCCATCATGGCGATGCACATCCCTTACGATGGAGGAACTAATAGGCGTAAACTCAGGCATAGTAAGCATAAAAACCGTTTCAATTTCGGGATAGAGTTTTTTATTGGCTTGTCCGATACTTCTTTCAAACTCAAAATCGGCCGAAGTACGTAAGCCACGTAAAAGATATTCGGCATTTTTTTGTTTGCAAAATTCCACTGTTAAACCGCTATACTTTTCTACAGACACTTTTTTGTCATCTACAAAAACTTTTTCAATCCATTTTATTCGGTCC
>JAOZQX010000027.1 GCA_029931995.1 Bacteroidales bacterium | reverse complement strand
AGTTCAAAATTTGCCTAATTTAATAAATCAGGAGGGACATTTGTTTGTGGTTTCCGATTCAGGTGTACTCATTGACGAAATGAAATACCGCGAAGACATGCATCATCCCATCTTAAATTTCACCGACGGTGTGGCTCTCGAAAAAATTCATTTTGATGCCCCAAGCTTAAATGAGAATAGCTGGCAATCGGCAACACAAAGTGTTGGATTTGGAACCCCAACATATCAAAATTCTCAATTTTCAGAAACGAACGAATCAACAAAAGGCGTAATAATAAGCCCAAATATTTTTTCGCCCGATCAAGACGGAATAGATGATTTATTGTCAATTTCATTAAATTTCGACGAAAGTGAAAACACGGTAAATATTTTTATTTTCAATAATAGCGGACAAGAAATTAAACATTTGGTAAAAAATGAATTAACTGGAACAAGTGATGTTTATTTTTGGAATGGATTGGATGAACAAAACGAACAATTACCTGCAGGTATTTATATTATTTATGTGGAAGTTTTTAATCTAAATGGAAATTCTAATCATGTCAAAAAAACCGTTGTACTTGCCCGTAAAATTAATTAGCTGTATACGCCAAAGAGGCTATGCTTATTTTTACTTCCCCAACTGATAAAAGTTTTTGAGCACATGCTTCCAAAGTAGCACCGGTTGTAATTACATCATCAACAATCAAAATATGTTTTCCCTTAATTTTCTCAGCTTGTGCTATCTCAAAAATTTCGCTTACATTTTCCCAGCGACGAAAACGTGATTTTTTAGTTTGGGTTTCAGAAGCTACAATTCTTTTTATAACCCCCGTCTCAATAGGAATTGAAGAGAAGTTTTCAAGTCCTTTTCCAAATTCATCACTTTGATTGTATCCTCTAATTTGTTGCTTTTTATTATGCAGTGGAACAGGAATAATCATGTCAATATTTTCAAACCAATTTGTTTTTGAAAGCTCCCGTGCAAATAATTCGCCAAGATAAAATCCAATTTCTTTTTTTGAACGATATTTAAATTCGTGCATTAAATTTTGCACACGACCACCTTTTGCAAAAAACAAAAAAGAACTTGCTCTCTGAAGTGGGAAACGACCCCAAAAAATCTTTTCTATCGTGTTGTTTGCTTCTAAATGAAAATTTGTTTTTGGTAATTTATAAAGACAAGAAAGACAGATAAGTTTTTCATTTCTAAACAAAGAATTCCCACAAGCCAAGCAAAGCTCGGGATATAACAGGGAAATTAAATCATTAAAGTAATTTTTAAATTTCTTCATGTTTTTTGTTGAAGTGTCTAAAGTTGGGGATTCGGAATGCCTAGAGTTTTTTTCCTATCGAGGTAAATATTGCTAATATTTCATGAGCCTCTTTAAATATACCATCAAAACCAAAAATATTAACCCATTTTAATTCCTTAATAATTTCCAACCAATATATTGTTTCACTTGCTTCGCTTTCACAAATGCTCACCTTATTCTTAAAATCAGCTTTACTTCTTGGTCGATTTGCCTCTCTATAATTTGCAGCAACACTTGTCCCTGATTTAGTAATTTGGTTTTTTACAATTTTCGCTTCAATTGAAGAAGATAAGCTTGATGATAATTTAATAATACTAATTGCAAATTGTTTTGTTCTTTTTTCTAACTGTTTACTAAATTCTTTATTTCCTATACCAACTAACCATTATTAAATTTAATTATTTCGCACTTTAGGCATTCCTAGCTTTAGGCACTTTAATAATTAATTCCAAATCTTAAAAATTGTCCGCTATAAAATGTATTTTTGAATAGCCTTTTTTATACTATATGAAAGAAAATATAATTTTAAACGTTAAAAATTTATGTGTAGATTTTTCTTTGGAAAAAGGAAAATTAAGGGCTGTTGAGAATGTGAGTTTTTCTTTAAATAAGGGTGAAACTTTAGGCATTGTTGGCGAATCGGGTTCCGGCAAATCGGTAAGCGCACTTTCAATAATGAAATTAATTTCTTATCCCGGCAAAATTTGTTCTGGTAAAATAAATTTCAAAAATAATGATAGGTGGATAGATCTTGTATCTCTTAAAGAATCTGAACTTCGAGAATATCGTGGTAAAAAAATTGCAATGATTTTTCAAGAGCCGATGACTTCATTAAACCCGGTTTATTCGTGCGGAAAACAAATTGCCGAAGCCATTATGCTCCATCAAAATGTTTCCAAAAAAGAGGCTAAACAAAAAACAATTCGCTTACTTAAAGAGGTTTCGTTGGCAAGACCCGAATTGGTTTATAAACGTTTTCCGCATCAACTTTCTGGGGGGCAAAAACAGCGAGTAATGATTGCGATGGCTTTATCTTGTCGACCAGATATTTTAATTGCTGACGAGCCTTCAACTGCTTTGGATGTAACAGTTCAGAAATCAATTTTAGAGCTACTCAAATCTCTTCAACAAAAATATAAAATGAGTATTATTTTTATAACTCATGATTTGGGTGTAATTGCTGAAATTGCTGATCGCGTAACAGTTATGCACAAAGGAAAAATAGTAGAAGAAGGAAGTATAAAAAATGTTTTTCTTAGTCCGCAACATTCCTATACAAAAGGTTTAATCGCTTGCCGTCCGGCTCTCGATAGAAATCAATCAAAATTATTGACTATTTCCGACTTCATTAATGCTAGATCGGAAAAATCCATAAGCACTCTGATTAAAAGTGTAACAACAAAAAATAAGGAAAGTATTGAACAGCTGAAACGAAAATATGCATCGGGAGAACCTATTTTAAAAATTGAAAATTTATCTACATATTTTCCTATTAAAAAACCCTTATTTAAAAAAGAAAGAGAGTGGATAAAAGCGGTTGATGGTGTTAGTTTTGATGTTTATCCGTCCGAAACACTTGGTTTAGTTGGTGAGTCGGGTTGCGGAAAAACTACTTTGGGTCGATCAATTATTAGATTAATTGAACCTACTTCGGGTTGGGTTTTCTATAAAAACAAAAACATTACTTCTTATTCAAAAGCTCAATTACGGGAATTGCGTAAAGAATTTCAAATCATTTTTCAAGATCCATATTCTTCATTAAACCCCCGAAAAACAGTGGGTAATGCTATTTTAGAACCAATGCAGGTTTATAATTTGTTTGACAATGAAAAAATCCGAAAAGAAAAATCAGTCGAATTACTAGAAAAAGTTCAATTAGAAGCCGGTCATTTTAATCGTTATCCACACGAACTTTCGGGTGGCCAACGCCAACGGGTTTGCATTGCCCGTGCTTTAAGCCTTAATCCAAAATTTATTATTTGTGATGAGTCAGTTTCAGCTTTAGATGTTTCTGTTCAGGCTCATGTTTTAAATTTATTAAGTGAACTTAAAGAAGAGTTTTTATTCACTTATATTTTCATTTCACATGATTTGTCGGTGGTTAAGCACATGTCCGACCGTATGGCCATAATGAATAACGGACAATTTATAGAAATTGGCGACACCGAAAAAATCTATAATAATCCCGTTCAAGAATACACAAAAAGACTAATTGATGCCGTTCCAAAAGGTTTCATTCAAACTATCTTTACTTTAATAACTTTTATATGCTCATGAGAAAAGGCGCTAAAAAACAGCGAAAAATTCGAGGAAAAAGCACGTTTATTGCAAGCATATTAAGCGTATTCGGAAAAAATCCACATCGTCCGTTCAATTACAAACAAATTTCAAGTCAGTTAGGAATTAGAGATAAGGCGAGCAAAGATATTGTAAATACAATTTTAAAAGAGTTGGTAGAAGCCAAAGAAATTGAAGAAGTACGACCTGGAAAATATAAACTGAACAGTCAAAATATTGGGCGATTTGCAAATAAAAGCTCATATATTACTGGGAAGGTGGATATGAAACAAACCGGAAAGGCGTATATTATTTCGGATGAGGGTGGGGATGATATTTACATTGCGGCCAATAATACCTCTCGGGCATTTCATGGCGATCAGGTAAAAGTGTTGCTTTTTCCACAGCGTAAAAACAAAAAACCGGAGGGGCAAATTGTTGAAATTTTATCGCGAACCAAAGAAAATTACGTTGGAATCATTAAAATTTCAAGGTATTTTGCTTTTGTTATTCCGGATAGTTCACTAATTCATACAGATATATTTATTCCTCTTGAAAAAATTAAAGGCGCGAAAGATGGTCAGAAGGTAATTGCAAAAATAACTGAGTGGCCCGATCAGTCGAAAAATCCGCTTGGAATAATCATACAGGTTTTAGGCAAGCCCGGTGACAATAATGTAGAAATGCAATCGATTTTAGCCGAACATGATTTTCCTCTTTCTTTCCCAAAAAATGTAGAAAAAGAAGCTTCAAAAATTACGGGCGAAATCACGAAAGAAGATTTAAAAACCCGCAGGGATCTAAGAAAAATTACAAGCTTTACAATCGACCCTTCAGACGCTAAAGATTTTGATGATGCGCTTTCAATTCAAAAACTACCAAATGGAAACTGGGAAATTGGAGTTCACATTGCAGATGTTTCGCATTTTGTAAAACCAAATGATTTAATCGATAAAGAAGCGTTTGATCGAGCCACTTCTATTTATTTGGTCGATCGTGTTATTCCTATGCTTCCTGAGGCGCTTTCAAATGGTGTGTGTTCATTGCGTGCCAAAGAAGATAAATTTTGTTTCTCAGCTGTTTTTGAAATGGATGAAAGTGCACAGATTTTAAACCAATGGTTTGGAAAAACAATTATTTATTCCAATCGTCGATTTAATTACGACGAAGTTCAAGAAATTATTGAAAATGAAGAAGGGGAATTGGTGGATGAAATTTTGGTTTTAAATAAACTTGCAAAAAAATTGCGTGAGCAAAGGTATAAAGACGGATCCATAAATTTCCGTTCAAACGATGTTCGCTTTAATTTAGATGATGAAGGAAAACCTTTGAGCGTTTACGTAAAAGAACAAAAAGATTCGAATCGGTTGATTGAAGATTTTATGCTGCTTGCCAATCGAAAAGTAGCAGAATTCATTGGTAAGAAAAAAGTAAAGGGGCAGGCCAAAACTTTTATTTATCGTATTCATGATGAGCCCAACCCCGAAAAGCTTAATACGTTTTTACAATTTGTGAATAAGCTCGGATATCAAATGAAAATTAGCACTCGTACTAATTTATCCCAATCTTTTAATTCGCTTTTTAGTGCCATTCGCGGAAAAGGTGAAGAAAATATGATTGAAACTATTGCTATTCGAACCATGGCTAAAGCCGAATATTCAACACATAATATTGGGCATTATGGTTTGGCCTTTCAGTATTATTCGCATTTCACCTCTCCTATTCGTCGTTATCCCGATTTAATTACACACCGTTTATTAGAATTGTATCTAAATGGAAAAGCATCGGTAAGTCAAGATGAATATGAAAAAATGTGTGTGCATTGTTCCGAAATGGAGCGAAAAGCTGAGGCTGCTGAGCGAGAATCAGTAAAATACAAACAAGCTGAATTTATGTTAGACAAAATTGGTCAGCAATTTTTTGGTTTAATTTCTGGTGTTAGTAAGTGGGGTTTGTATGTAGAAATTGAAGAAAACAAATGTGAAGGCATGGTGCGCCTAAAAGATATGCGTGACGATTTTTATTATTTGGATGAAGATAATTATCAAGTAATTGGTCAGCGGTATGGCACTCAATATAAATTAGGTGATAGAGTGAAAATTCTTGTTAAAAGGATTGATATTTCTAAAAAGCAAATGGATTTTGAATTGGTCGGTTAATTAACTTATTTGCTGTGCATCATTGAAGATCTACCGTAATTTCATACATCCCTAATTCTGTATTACCCTTCTACCATTGGATTTTAAACATATTTTATTTTTTTGGAAAAGTATGGTTTTTCACAAAGAATGAATTTTATTTTTCGTCAAAAAATAGATGCCTACGTGTATGCTTCTACTGTATTGTCTTAATGTTGTGTATTAATTAAATGGGGGGTTAGTTAATCTGAAAAATGGATTCGGTGGTATTACATAAAGACACAAGGTTTGTCAGGCCTCTTGAAAATTTTGTTAGTTATTATTGTACATTGAATTCTTGTTATACAAAAAGTAACAAAACAAACCTTTGTACTGTTTGCACATTTTAAAACTATTTTTAATAATAAGTATTTAGTGATTATGAATACAAAAATACAATTGTATTATCTGCGTTTACGCATTAAAAAAAAGAACATAAAAATCTTATATACTAATAAAACACTTTTTTTATTGTTTCTTTTTTTATTAGCGTTTAATTATTCTTGTAAAAAAGATAAGGATCTGGATGATGAACTAGATGTTCAAATTCCTCAATACGAATTAACTGAAAGTGAGCAAGAAATTGTTGATGAATTAAACACTTTAGTTACTCCATTATTAAGCACCTCTCCCTCTTTTAATAATACTTCTGATCTTTCAGCTTTTGATTCATTTGCAAGTGCATCGGTAATCGGATTAGGAGAAGCCACTCATGGCACTAAAGAATTTTTTCACATGAAACACAGAATCTTTAAATATTTTGTGGAAAATCATGGGTTTAGAATTTTTGGATTTGAAGCCGATATGGGTGAATGTATTTATATTGACAGATTTATTACAAAAGGAACTGGAACCATAGATGAGGTGATGGAAAAAATGCATTTCTGGACATGGAAAACTCAAGAAGTAAAAGATTTAATTCTTTGGATGAAAGATTATAACATTGGTAAAGACGAATCAAATCAAATACATTTTTTGGGTGTCGATTGTCAGTATGAAACCTATCATCTAACATTAATTGAAGAATATCTTAATGAATATGATGATAATCATTCTGAATATATTTCAAATATTTTTGATCGACTTAGTCATAAAAGTGATGGGCGTGCTAACACAAATAAGGATGGAATTCAAGAACGCTGTGATTCCATTTATTCATATTTTGAAACAAATAAAAATTTATTAATTAATAAATCGGGGAAATTTGAATATGACATAATTTTAAAACTTGTTGACGGAATTAGACAATTTTTAGAAGCTTCCACAAACAATACTCAAAATCTCAGGGATTTTTATATGGCTGAAAATACAATATGGCTAACAAGTCTTTTGGGAGGTAACGCCAAAGTAGTATCTTGGGCACACAATGGTCATATAAGTAAAAATCCTGATTATACTCCTCTTGGATCTTCTCAAGGTTATTATCTTTCGCAGAAATTGGTAAATAATTACAAAGTCATAGGATTTTCATTCAATCAAGGCTCTTTTCGCGCCATGAAACAAAATGAAAATAATAATCATGGACCACTTACCCGACACACTATATCTCAATTACCTTTAAAAGAATCTATTAATTATATTTTGGGAGCGATTGAGCTGGAAGATTTTATTCTTGTTCTTTCAAACATACAGGTTTCTAATACACTGGATATCTGGTTGAATTCTCCACATAATATGATGAAAATTGGCGCGATATATTCTATTAGCCATTACGATGACTATTACCGTTCCTGTATTTTACAACAACATTATGATGCTATTATTCATATTAACCAAACAACCAGTGCTGTTGGTGCCATTTAAATTTTTTTAATAATAAAAAATTATAAGAAAAATAAGTGGTAATAATATTCCAAAAATAGCTAACCAAGCTCCTCGGCGAATAATTCCTTTTTTACCTTTCAAAATAAAAAGACCACTTAAGGCGATAATTATTAATGCTCCCGAAAAAATATCCGAATACCAGGTCCAATATATATGCGGATTGTAATGTAAATAATTCATTGCTTTAAAAAACGGTCTTCTTTTGGATAACTCAAGCCATCCATATCCTGTATTTAAATCTACCGATAAATTTCCATCTTTTAAAAATATTTTTAATTCATTTTTGCTTGGCTTATAATGATTTAAATAGCTGCTTTTAATATCATATTCATCAATAAGTAATTCAATGTTTTCTTTATTAAATTCTTGATTTACATCAATTTGTAATTCCCAAGTAGTAATAATATAATTAGGATTCCAATCGTCACGATGATTAATTGCTATGCCCGAAAGGCAATAAATAACCACCATTCCAAAAAAGAAATATCCTAAATCTCGATGAATCGTTCGATTCCATTTTCTCCACTTAAATTGCATTCTATTTAGTATTAAAAAAACGCCATCCAAAACTGAATGGCGTTTATATTGAGTCGTAAAATTTTAGTTTTCGTCTGAGGTAATTACTTCGTATTTTTCACAAATTATTGAATAAAATGAAAGATGGTCTGTACCGCTTTCAGCTATTTGCTTTCTATAATCTGCTATGCTTTCAATAGCACTTTTATGGTCACCTTGATCGGCTTCTTCCCCTTTACTTTCAGCTTCATGTCCATCGCCGTCATGCATTTCATCGCTTTTTTCATGCTCTATTTCACTTTCCCATTCCAATAAATAGGTCTCATCAATTCGCAATTCTTCAACAATACCAATCACTTTTACTGTGCTTCCTTCTAAATCGGTATTAAAAGCTGCCATATTTTCACCTACTACAATTTTTATTGATTCTTCAGTATCAGCATCGGCTAAAAACATACGTTTTCCTCCATGACCACAAACATGTTTTACCATGGCAGTAATTTCAACTCTTTTATCTATTAAATTATTAATGTTTTGAGTGAAATCTACTAGCTTGATTTTAGTAATTGTTTCTTCGTTACTTTGAGTGTTTTTTTGGGTTTTGGTGTTATTACATGCAAAAGCTAATGCAATTACAATAAACAATAAAAATAATTTTTTCATGTGTTTTTTTGGGTTAATTAATATTTAAGGGTAACAAAATTATTAAAATAAACAATAACAAAAATATTTTATTTCATAATAAATTGTTAAATATTAACCATGTATACACCAAATAGATAAAAAGGCTAATAATCTTTTTTAACAATTTTTCCTTCGGCTACTCTATTGTTTATTTTTAAAATATATTCCTGATCTTTACGAACCCACAAACGAGCATAATCGGCTCCACGCTGAATAATATATTGGGCGGTATCATACACAACTTTTCGAAAACTTTTAGGATCCGGATTAATAAATAATTCGTAATATTTTCCGTTTTCGCCAGGATTAAATTTCAATAATTTATTATGTCCATCTTCAAACGACATAAACATAAATCCATTATCAATGAACTCACATGTGCCCGGGGTGTTTTTTTTAATAATTACCTGGTCAATAAGTTTGCCGTCTTCAAAATGAATTTCACCATTTGCCAATTCAGATTTATCATGAGGAAGTATTCTTTTTAATACAATTTTTTTCGATGTATAAAATTGTATTTTATGAATACTTAAATCCTTTTGTACAACTTTAGCATTTAATTCGCTCGTATAATAAATTTTTTGAGAACAAGAAGCTAAAATTAAAATCACTAAAAATAGTGTTAATATATGTTTTATACTTCGCATGATATAAATATAAAAATTAATAGTGTTTGTTACTAATTTATTTGATAATTTTCAATTTTTTTGAAATATCAAGCATTCTTACAATCGGAGCTTTTGCTTCATTTATAGTATCTTCCGTTAAACTAATTTCTGGAGTTTCATTTTTTAAACATAAATATAATTTTTCCAAAGTATTTAGTTTCATATACGGACAATCATTACAAGAACAAGTTTCATCTGTTGGTACAATAATAAATTCCTTATTAGGTGAATCTTTTTGCATTTGATGTAAAATTCCACTTTCAGTAGCAATAATATATTTTTTATTTAAGTCTGATTTTGTAAAGTTAAGCATAGCATTTGTTGATCCAACAAAATCAGCTAATTCAAGTACTTGTGCTTTACATTCAGGATGAGCAATTAATTTAGCATCCTGATTTTTTATTTTAATATTAATAATTGCTTCCGTTGATAAAATATCATGGACTTCACAAGTTCC
>JAOZQX010000026.1 GCA_029931995.1 Bacteroidales bacterium | reverse complement strand
TATTCAAAAACCTTATACCGGAGGCAACTTCGAAGATTATTACAATGAGTATTATCATCGATATTCTAATGGTGAATTAACAAATATTGATAGCATTCACTTTAACGACTCGCTTAAATATATTACACCGGGAGGCAAAACTGTTTATGGTGGCGGTGGTATTATGCCCGATATTTTTGTACCACTCGAAACCAATAATCCGGCATACTATAATTTACTTATCAACAGAGGGGTGCTTTATGAGTTTGCTTTTGAATATGTTGATAGCAATCGGGCTGAATTAAATCGCTTTGCGGATGTTGATACTTACGACAAAGAATTTATTATAACGGATGCTCTTCAAAAAAAATTAATTGCTTTTGCAGAAGAAAAAAAAATTGCTTTTAACGAAAAACAATTTCAAAAATCAGAAGATAAAATAAACATCCTTTTAAAGGCTTATATTGGTAATCTTGTTTTTGATAATGATGGATTTTACCCAATCTTTCATCGTATTGACTACACCTTTAACAAGGCTGTTGAGTATTTGACATCTGAAAATTAATCCAATTAATAACTAAAACTATTTTATCATGGCTTTTGAATTACCTTCTTTACCCTATGAGATGGATGCTTTAGAACCCCATATTTCCAAACAAACACTGGAATTTCACTATGGCAAACACCATCAAACCTATGTAAACAATCTCAACAAATTAGTACTCGGCACCGAATTTGAAAACGCTACACTTGAAGATATAGTTAAAAAAGCTGAGGGTGGTATTTTTAATAACGGAGCCCAGATTTGGAATCATACTTTTTACTGGAACTGTTTATGCCCCAATGGAGGTGGCATGCCATCTGGGAAATTAGCTGAAGCCATTAACCAAGCTTTTGGTTCGTTTGATGCTTTTAAAGAAAAATTTTCAACTGCTGCTGCAACTTTGTTTGGCGCAGGATGGACTTGGCTGGTAAAAAATCCGCAAGGAAAACTAGAAATAATTCAGGAAAGTAATGCAGGAAATCCGCTTAAAAACGGATACACTCCCCTGCTAACTTGCGATGTTTGGGAACACGCTTATTACATTGACAAACAAAATCGCCGTCCTGCTTACATTAATGATTTTTGGAAGATTGTTGACTGGAAAGCGGTAGAAAAAAGATTTTAAAGAAGTAAAAAAAAGCCCCTTTTAATTGAAAGGGGCTTTTTTTTATATTATTCAACCGTTACTGATTTTGCTAAATTTCGGGGTTGATCAACATTGCAACCTCTCATAACTGCAATATGATACGAAAGCTTTTGTAATGGAATAGTTGCCAAAAGTGGAACCAACATTTCTTCCGTTTCAGGAATTTCAATAACATAATCGGCCAATTCTTTCACTTGAATATCTCCCTCGGTAACAATAGCAATTACAATCCCCTTTCTAGCTTTGACCTCCAAAATATTGCTTACAACCTTCACGTATGTACCCTTGTTTGTTGCAATAAAAACAATTGGCATATCGGCATCAATCAGTGCAATAGGACCATGTTTCATTTCGGCTGCAGGATAGCCTTCGGCATGGATATATGAAATTTCCTTTAATTTTAACGCTCCCTCTAATGCTACCGGAAAATTATACCCTCTTCCAAGATATAAGAAATTTCTTACGTCTTTAAATTTTTCAGCTATTTCAATAACCTGTTGGCTTGTTTTAAGTGTTTTCTCAACCTTCTCTGGAATTGAATTAATCTCCGTTAGGATTTCCATAAAACGAGTACTAGTTAAAGTTCCTTTGCGCTGAGCCAGTGCCAATGCCATCAAAGTTAAAACCGTAACCTGAGCAGTAAACGCTTTTGTGGAAGCCACACCAATTTCGGGACCAGCATGAGTAAAAGCACCGGCATGGGCTGCTCTGGCAATAGATGAACCAACAACATTACAAACCCCCAAAATAGTTGCTCCTTTTGATTTTGCCAATTCAATAGCGGCCAAAGTATCGGCTGTTTCGCCTGACTGAGAAATAGCTATCACTACATCATCTTCGGTAAGTATTGGATTTCTATATCTAAACTCTGAGGCATATTCAACCTCAACCGGAATTCGAGCTAAATCTTCAAATAAATATTCCCCAACCAATCCGGCATGCCAAGAAGTACCGCAAGCGATAATTATAATTCGCCTGGCATTCAATAATTTTTGTTCGTATTCGTTAATACCACCCATATTTACTATGCCCTGCTCTAAATTCAATCGGCCTCGAAAGCTATCACGTATCGAACGGGGTTGTTCATAAATTTCTTTCAGCATAAAATGCTCAAAGCCTTCTTTTTCAAGTTCGCTAAGATTCATTTCCAGCTTTTCAATATAAGGGGTTTTCTCCTGATTTTTTATTGTTTTTATTTTAAGGGGATGGTTTAATTTCACAAAGGCCACTTCTTCTTCTTCAAGATAAACAACATGTTTAGTATACTCAATAATTGGAGATGCATCTGAGGCAATGTAGTATTCTCCTTCACCAACACCAATAACTAAAGGACTTCCTTTTCGGGCTCCTATTAAAACATTTGGTTCATTTTTTGAAATAATAACAATTGCGTAAGCACCTATTACCTGATTTAAAGCAATACGAACGGCTTCAAATAAATCAACCTGCTCATTTTTTTGGATATCCTCAATTAAATAGATTAAAACTTCAGTATCCGTATCACTTTCAAACACATACCCGCGATTAACTAATTCCTTTTTTAAAGAATCATAATTCTCAATAATACCATTATGAATAATGGCAAGTTCCTTGGATTGTGAATAATGTGGGTGAGCATTAATATTATTGGGTTCGCCATGAGTTGCCCATCGTGTGTGTGCAATACCTACTGTAGCCTCAAGGTTTTGTCCTGCTATATGTTTTTCAAGATCTGCAACTTTTCCTTTGCTTTTAAAAACACGTACATTTTTGTTCAACAAAGCAATACCTGCACTATCATACCCCCTGTACTCAAGTCGTTTGAGTCCTTTCATTAATATTGGGCTAGCTTGTTTTGAGCCTACATAAACAACAATTCCACACAAAGGTTAATACAACTTAGAAAAATATTATTTTAATTTCTATTCAAAGATAAGTAAACGGGCAGATGAAAATAAATATCTAATCGATAATCGTATAAGTTATTTCTAATCGTGCTTTTTTAGAGTATGGTGTTGGCAAGGCAGGATCGCCGCCAATCAATATAACCCGATGATAAGCACTTGCCTCTGGCGATACAAATACATACAAACCCTCTTCTCCTTCATTCACTCCTTCTATTACTTCCTGAATATATCTTGTAATTCGAAATCTGTATTCATTATTTTCTTCATCAAGTTCGCCCCCAATAAAATCAGCCCCATATACCATATCTGGCACAAAATAAATTGAATCGTTTTCATATTGAACCTGAATGCCAACTTGAGGAGGTACATCAAACATAGGCGGCTCAATATCATCATCAACAGCAGATAAAACCAATTCTGCTTTATTAATTGCAATCTTGTTCCCTAAATCATTTAAGTTTTTTATAAAAGGGAATTTAACCCTCAAACGGCTTCCTGCCAGTGATTGAATATAAACTTGCTCTTTCCCTTTTTCTTTATCCCCATTTAATACTTGTTCTTTAAAGTCGTTATTTGCATCCTGATAATCAAAATGATTATGATTGTTAAAAGTTACGCATCCACTCGAATTTACCGCAAGTATTGAATTCATGGGAATATCCACTGTTGAGTTAGCTATTCTTTGGTGGGCATAAATCTGTAAGCCCGTACTTACAGCATTAATGTTAACCCCAACACATGCTCCTGACGATTCGGTTTCAATAGGGTCAAATGTAAAATATAGTCCTTTAAAATCTTCAAAAAATCCCTCATAATCATAATAATCCATATCTTGCTCTTCATCATGCTCAATATAATCATCTCTATTTATACCTAGTAAGGTACTTGCCAACGAATGATTAGCTGATGTCGTAATATTAATTCTAATTTGAGGATCAGGATAACGCGTCGTGTCAATTCTTATCGAATCTATACCTTCTTCCGTAGTAAAAAAGGTTGTGTCAATTTCGCTAATTTCGTTAGTAGTTGGACGTGGATAGAAACTGTGTGACGCAACTTCAGTTGGAACAATTTGTACTGTTTGATTGGAGTAGTAACCTGTATCATAAGGTAAAATTTCATCCAGCTCGAAAACACGAAGAGTCTGTTTAGTCATCGTATCCCCATAAAAATTTCCGCTGTAGGCAATAGTTAAAACCAATGAATCGAATATTATTGTCGGATCGGAATAATCCTGATATATTGCCCCAAAAATAAATTGCGTATAAACACTAGATACAACTTTCCCAAATACGGCATCATTTAAACTTCCCAATAAGTGTTCTTCTGTCCCATTTGTTCGGACAGAATCCATCAAAATTGAATATGTTTCAACAGTAACTGTATCCATAATATTTAAATCCATATTTGAGCCTTCGGGAAGAAAATTGCCCCCAATTATATCAGTTACATCAGTGCATGCTGCAAGCAAAATCATCCCAACTAAACTCCCAAATACAAGAGCTTTTTTTACTACCGTTAATACTTTCAATGTTTAAATTTTTTCGATTATTACCACTTGATTTATTACCCAATATCGCCCATTACCTCATCGTAAAACTTATTATAGGCCTCCACATAAGTTTCTTCAGGATGGAATTCGAGGTGTGGTTTCCCTGATTTTTTCAGGTATTCTTCAACCTCTTTATTAATTTTTTCACTTCCAATAATAATTGCATCTGCATTATCAATGGCTGCTTTATTTATGTTCACAAAATTTCCTTTTTCATAGTGTTTTAAATCGGCATCTTCAATACCTTCCATTTTAATTTTTCCGGCAAAACCTTTATTTAAATTACCATCGAATTCATCATCGTAAATTGAATAAATAACTTTCGAATCGCTGAAAAGAGGATTGTCATTAAAAGCTTTTTTTAAGTACAATGGTGTTAGGCTGGTAAACCATCCATGACAATGTACTATATTGGGTGCCCATCCCAATTTTTTAACGGTTTCGAGCACGCCACGACTAAAGAAAATAGCGCGTTCATCATTATCTTTAAAAAATTTATTATTCTTGTCATGAAGTATAAATTTCCGCTGAAAATAATCTTCGTTATCAATAAAATATATTTGCATACGAGCCTGCTGAATGGAGGCCACTTTAATAATCAACGGATGATCGGCATCATCAATAATCAAATTCATTCCCGACAAACGAATAACTTCGTGCAACTGATTGCGACGCTCATTAATGCACCCATATCGAGGCATAAATGTTCTGATTTCTTTTTTACGTTCCTGAATACCTTGTGGTAAATAACGTCCTATTTTCCCCATTTGGCTTTCTTCAAGATAAGGGGTGATTTCTTGTGCAACAAATAAAACCCTGGCTTTTTGCATAATAACAGATTTTTGAGCTGCAAAATTAGTAAAATTTTGCCACTTATTCAACGAAATATAAAGCAAACTGCCAAACCCAATGCTTTTTACAAGCTAAGATTCAGCAGTTTATACCATTTAGATTTAACTTCTTTTAACAAAAGAATCTTATCCTCTAACGAATAATGACTTGATAATCAGCCAGGCCATCTTCGGATTTTCTTTTAAACGACGGGTTGAATAAGCAAACCAATCCTTACCATAAGGCACATAAACTCGCATAGTATGCCCTTTTTCAACAACCGATTTACGAAGCTCGGGGGTTACTCCATACAACATTTGAAATTCATATTTATCTTTAGGAATTTTATATTTCTCAATTAATTCATACGATCCTTCAACCAATGGCTTATCATGAGTAGCAATACCTGGATAAATTTTATTTTGGAACATATATTCTAAATCCTTCAAAAAATACTCATTAATTTCTTCGTATTTTTTATAGGCAATTTCAGCAGGTTCAACATAAATGCCTTTACACAAGCGATAATTAATAGGCTTGTCTTCAGTATTCAAATCCTGTAATCCTTTAATATCATCAAGGGTACGTTTTAAATATGCCTGAAATACAAGACCAACATTTTTAGGAAATTCGGTTTTTAACTTACGGAATAAATCTAATTCTAAATCCACACATTGCGAATCTTCCATATCAACCCTTACAAAATTATTGTACGAAGCAGCTTTGGCAACAATTTCGCGAATATATTTGTAACATGCTTCTGCATCAATCAATAAACCAAACATGGTTGGTTTTAATGAATAATTACCATCAACATTGTATTTTTCAACCGTATTAATTATTTCCAGATAAGTATTTTTATTTTCTTCAGCTTCTTCAATTTTGGTAATAAATTCACCCAAAAGATCAACTGTTACTTTAATGCCTTTTGCATTTAAATCTTGTGAAGCTTTAACAGCATCTTCAATCGTTTTACCTGCGATGTATCTTTTTGAAAACAACCACACAAAACTTTTTGGCATGTATGGTAATAAAGCTGCGATAAGTTTGTTAAACATAATTTCAAAATTTAATACGCTGTTGTTTATTAATACCCCATAATGGAAATAAAATATCCACTAGAATTTTTGCAAATATAAAAATTGTTTTAATCTTATTGTTATTTTTTTCACATCAAATTAATCAGTTTAAATTCAGTAAAAAACTGCTGTATCAGTAAATTTCAGCTTGACCCAATAAATATTTGGTATTCATAATATTAATATTTATTTTTGCAGGCCGAAAAAAGGAAGGTATATTGTGGGAAAAGCATCGGAATTCACAATCCCGTTTAAAGGGTTAAGCACAGGATTTCACGAATTTACTTACGAAGTAAATCATTTGTTCTTTGAGGAAATTAAATATTCGGAAATTAAAAAGGGGCAAATAGAAATTGGCCTTACACTGGAAAAACAGGAAACAATGTTGGTATTAAACTTTAGGATAGACGGTTTAGTGGAAGTAAACTGCGACCGTTGTCTTGAGCCATTTAATTATCCAATATCAGGCGAACAGCAACTTATTGTTCAATTTGGAAATTCTTTTAAAGAGGAAACTGATGAAATTATCATCATTCCTGAAAATGATCACGAAATAAATATTGCACCTTTTGTTTACGAATATGTTTATTTATTATTACCTCTGCAAACTATTCATCCGGAAAATAAAGACGGAGATATGACTTGCGATAATGAGGTGATTGAAAGGCTCAACAGATTAAACAAACATAATCAAACAGATCCCAGATGGGACACATTAAAAAAACTAAAAAAGAATAAGTAATTAAATAATTTATATATAAAATGGCACATCCAAAACGTAAAATTTCGAAAACTCGTAGAGATAAAAGAAGAACTCATTATAAAGCTGAAGCCCCAACAATTTCTACATGTTCAAATTGTGGTGCCTCTGTTAAATATCACACTGTTTGTTCGGAATGTGGTTATTACAAAGGTAAGCTGGCAATTGAAAATGCCGAAACTGAGTAAACTATTTTAATCGTCAAAACATTTATCAATGAATGTTGGTTTAGATGTAATGGGGGGGGATTTTGCCCCAACTTCAACCATTGAGGGCGCCATATTGGCTCGCAAAGAACTGCCTGTATCTGATCAAATTGTATTGATTGGCGACCAATCTGTTATACAAAAACAACTTGCTGAAAGAAACGAAAACCCTGATCAATTCAAGATCATTCATGCATCTGAAGTAATTGAAATGGGTGAGCACCCGCTAAAAGCTTACAAAACAAAACTTGACTCAAGTATTAATGTAGGTTTTCGTTTATTAAAAGAAAAAAGAATCGACACTTTCTCCAGTGCAGGAAACAGCGGAGCTATTTTAATAGGTTCTATTTATAGCTTAAGTACAGTTCCGGGTATCATACGTCCATGTATAGCAGCTATTCTTCCAAAAATAAATGGAGGTAAAACAATTGTGCTGGACGTGGGTATTAACACGGATCCTAAACCCGATGTGCTATATCAATTTGCAATTTTAGGATCGGTTTACGGCAAATATATTTATAACATAAAAAATCCAAAAGTTGGTTTACTGAACATTGGAGAAGAAGAAAAAAAAGGAAATTTGTTAAGCCAAACAGCTTATCGATTAATGAAAGATTCCAAAGATTTTAATTTTATTGGAAACGTTGAAGGCCGCGATTTTTTATCAGACAAAGCTGATGTTATCGTTTGTGACGGTTTTACAGGAAACGTAGTAATAAAGCTTGTGGAGTCGATGCAAGGATACATGAGCAAACAAGGTTTAGAGGGTCATGTTGTTGAAGGACTTAATTATGAAAATCTTGGTGGCACTCCGGTATTGGGAATTGATTCTTCTGTTGTTGTAGGACATGGTATTGCAAGTGCATTAGCTATAAAAAACATGCTCCTTCTCACAAAAGAAATTCATAAAGCTAACTTATCAGAGAAAATATTTAACGGCTTTAAAAATTAGTTTTTTAGAGAAATAAATAACTCTTCCTTTTAAAAAATAAAGAATAAATGACAAAATTGAATGCAGCAATAACAGGAATACAGGGATGGGTGCCCGATTTTGTTTTAACTAACGATATATTGGCCAAAATGGTTGATACTTCGGATGAATGGATTACCACACGCACAGGAATTAAAGAAAGACATATTTTAAAAGGCGAAGGACAAGGAACTTCTGATTTAGCTGCTCCAGCTGTTAAACAATTGCTCGAAAAAACCGGAACTTCACCTGATGAAGTTGATATGTTGATTTGTGCAACAGTTACGCCCGATATGCAATTCCCGGCTACAGCAAATATTATTTCAGACAAAGTTGGAATTAAAAATGCATTTAGCTTTGATTTAAATGCCGCCTGTTCAAGTTTTATTTATGCATTGGTAACCGGATCAAAATTTATTGAATCGGGTTCGCATAAAAAAGTTGTTATTGTTGGCGCCGATAAAATGTCATCTATTGTTGATTATGAAGAACGTCAAACTTGCATTATTTTTGGAGATGCCGGTACTGCCGTTCTTTTAGAACCAACTACCGAAGATCTCGGAATAATGGATTCGATTATGAAATCGGATGGGGCGGGTCGCATTCATTTGCATCAAAAAGCCGGAGGTTCGGTAAAACCTGCCTCTCACGAAACTGTTGATGCTCGTGAACACTTTATTTATCAGGAAGGTCAAGCTGTATTTAAGTTTGCCGTTACCCATATGGCAGATGTTTCGGTTGAAATCATGAAAAAGAATAATTTAAAATCCAAAGACATTGCTTACCTGGTTCCTCACCAAGCTAATTTACGCATCATTGAAGCTACAGCCCGCCGTATGGGTATCAAAAAAGAGCAAGTGATGATTAATATTGAACGTTATGGGAATACCACTTCAGCTACTATTCCACTTTGTTTATGGGAATGGGACGACAAACTAAAAAAAGGTGATAATATAATTTTATCTGCTTTTGGTGGTGGCTTTACCTGGGGATCAATTTGGCTAAAATGGGCTTACGATCCTAAATAAGATTGAAACAAACATATAAATTAAGGCGACCCATTCGGTTGCCTTTTTTTATCTTTACAATATGAGAATTGAAAAATTCGATTTAAGTAATACTCTTCTTTTTCGCGAAGCATTTAAAATTCGTGAAGAAGTTTTTATTGGAGAGCTAAACATTAGCCCTGCTTTAGAGTTTGAGTTTGAGGAAGAATCAACACATTACTTATTTTTTGATGAAAATGATAAACCAATAGCAACAGCCCGTTTTCGTGAAACAACTGAAGGGTATAAAATTGAGCGATTTGCTGTACTCAAATCATACAGAAACAAAGGCCTTGGAAAAATAATATTGAAGGTTTTATTAGATGACTTAATTCCTCTAAACAAACCTATTTATTTGAATGCCCAAATTGAAGCCGTAGATTTTTATTTAAGAAGTGGCTTTAAAACAGTTGGTGAAACATTTATTGATGCCGGTGTTGTACATTACAAAATGGTT
>JAOZQX010000319.1 GCA_029931995.1 Bacteroidales bacterium | reverse complement strand
TGAATAAATTTAATGCGAGAAACCGAGCAGCGAATATCAGCTTTGAAGAATTACAAGGGATTTTAAGACTCGCACATCAAAACAATTGCGAAGTTTTTCTGACCCTTAATATCATTGTATTGGATAGCGAAATTCCGGCACTGATTAAATTACTGAACAGATTAGTAAATACGAGTATCGATGGAGTCATTGTTCAAGACTTAGGGATGTTTTATCTATTATCTACCTATTTTAAAAGTCTTAAAATTCATGCCTCCACTCAGCTCACCACTCATAACGAAGGTCAAATTCAATTCCTAGCTAAATTAAATGTAAATCGAATAAATTTATCTCGAGAGCTCAATATTCGGGAGATAAAAAGCCTGACAAAATGTGCAATAAAAAGCGATGTGCTAACGGAAGTATTTGTGCATGGCTCTTATTGTATTTCTTTTTCGGGCATCTGTTATATGAGTTCTGTAATGGGTGGAAAATCTGGAAATCGAGGCATGTGTAGTCAGCCATGTAGAGATCGTTATGAAACAACCGCCGCTGGCAAAAACTATCCGCTCAATTTGAAAGATAATTCAGCTTATTTCGATCTCAAGGAATTGTCGGATGCGGGGGTAAATTCCTTAAAAATTGAAGGAAGAATAAAAGAGTTTGAATATGTTTATACTGTTGTAGACACATGGAGAAAACAGCTTGATCATTTTTATAATGAGAATAGTTTACTTACCGACAATAGCGAACTTTATAAAGTGTTTAATCGAGATTTTAGCAATGGTTTTTTGAAGGGAGAAATTCATAAGGATATGTTTATTGACAATCCCATGAGTCATTCCACGACTCATCATCAAACAAAAAACCCCCTGAAATTATATGAAGAAAAAGCCGAACTCAGAACGCAAATTAAAGATCAAATTGATCGATTAAGCATAGAGAAACTTCCATTAATCATTACGATTTCGGGCCAAGATGGGGAGCCACTTAAAGTAGCTATTAAAATGCCCGACACTTCCTTTGTAATATATTTTAAAACTAATCTTGCAAAAACGGGGACTCAGGTCTTAAATAAAAAGATGGTATTAAAACGGTTTAAGGCCTTCAACGACACCCAATATTATATTCAAGGTTTGGTATTTGAGAATTTTGACAAAGACGTTTTTATCTCTTTTAATGAGCTTACTTCCCTTAAAAAAAGAGTTTTATTTATCTTGAATGGGGAGAAAAAGATGATCGATCCTACGCCTATTCCCATCATCAAAAAGCAAAAAGATGAAATAATAACAGCCAGTCTGTCGGTACTTATTTCCTCGCCAAAAGATGTACGTCTTTGTGAGGATACTTCAGCTGATATCTATTTTCAATTGCCAAATGGTTTTAAAAATGAAGCAGCAACTTTGATCAGGCTCTTTAAAAAATACGAGCAATTAACCCCCTACTTCCCCTCCGTTTTAATTGGAGAGAACTATGCTGCTGCAGTCGAATTTCTTCATCTTATAAGCCCAAAACACATCGTAACAAACAATACAGGAATCGCTTTTGAAGCTTATAAAAAAGGAATTCCATGGATCGCCGGGCCTTATCTGAATAGTATTAATTCTTTTAGCTTATTATGCTTTAAGAAGAACTTTAATTGTGTTGGCGCCTTTATTTCAAATGAAATTGGCAAAAGACAAATGCAGTACATTAAAAAGCCTGAGGATTTCAACTTATACTATAGCATTTATCATCCCATTGTACTCATGACGAGTAGGCAATGTTTGTTTCATCAGGTCACTGGATGTGAGAAAAACAAAGTGGATGAAAGTTGCATGCATGAGTGTGAGAAATCATCATCCATTACTAATTTGAAAAAGGAAAGATTCATTATTGAAAAAGCAAAAGAAAACTATCATCGTATTTATAATGAAACTAATTCTTTGAATACTGAAATTGTAAGAGATATGCCGAATGTTTTTTCCAGTTTTTTCATTGATCTAAGAGACATCAAAACCAAAACTAAAATTGAAATGGATAAAGAAGGAATTATAAAGCTTTTCGTAAGTTACCTGAATGGAAATGATGAGGCTAAAAGTCAACTCAAACAGCATATTCATCCCACAATAGAATTTCCGCTGATGTAGGCATACTATCCGTACCTAAAACCACATAAGAAACAACCAAGCCAGCCAAATAAATAAACCATTCCCACCACCGGGCATCAATGATTTATTTGCTGTCATACTGAATTTAAATGGCTATGCCGAACTTCGTTCCACTTCGGTTCAGTATCTTATTTTTGATTCTAGTACACGTTCATCCCGATTCATCGGGACGCGCCAAAAGAAAAAAGAACTTTAAATATTGGCGAAGTTTTAGGGTCATTCAAGCATAAATACTACAAGCTCTTTCCGAAGTATTATTGGGGAAAGCCACGCGAGTGATTCACATTTTGGATCGCGACAGACAATACGAGGACTAGAGATTGTTATTTGTGATTGTAAGACTTGATTTTTGGTTCTTTTCATCTAAGGAAAAACACAGAGAAGATATTATTGGTATTTCTACTTCGCTCAGGGCACAGCTCAATGACCGCTTAGAAAACGTGAATTACACCTTATAATCCTCAATCATCTTATTGACCATCATCATAAAAGCATGAAGAGCTTTGGAGAT
>JAOZQX010000025.1 GCA_029931995.1 Bacteroidales bacterium | reverse complement strand
GACTCCAACTCCAGCGCCACAAGATTTCCATAGCCAACAGAATCTTTCATATAAACTCCATTATCCAAAGCAATAAATAGATAAGATGGCGTTTTTATATTCAAATCCATAAATTCTAAACTTACAGGTACATGCCCATGAATAACCTTTTTAAACCCAATTTTTTCTGGAATAATTTCAAATTCTCTAGTCCAAAGCATTGTTTGCTTATCTGCAAAAGGATTATCATTTTTAAAATTTAAGCCTGCGTGAACAAATATAAAATCCTTGGTTTCAATATAGTACTTTAATTCACGCAGCCATTGTATATAATCCAAAGGAATGTCATTCAGATTCCGAACACCAAAACTTTTAACTGTGTCTCTACCTCCAAACTCAAACCAAGCTTTTTTATGGGCATTCTTTTTTTTAAAAACCCCATTTGAACGAGGTTCATTCGCATAGGCTTTTAAAAAAGAATCTTCATGATTCCCTAATAAAAAATGAAAATCATAACCCGATTTTTTCATCAATCGCAAATAATCAATCACTCCTTTTGAGTTTGGCCCACGATCGATATAATCGCCTAAAAAATAAATTCGATCCGATTTTTCGGGTTTAATTTGTTCTGTAATTAAAGCGCGGAGGGTATTTATACATCCGTGTATGTCAGGAATTACCCATTGTTTACTCATAATCTGATTTTGATACTTGATACAATTGATAAAGTTAGTGTTAAAAATTTTACCTTTGACAAAACATTTTTCAATCTAAAAAAAACTTGAAATGACAGAGGAAAAACGAGCGATGCTCATCATTTTAGATGGATGGGGCAAAGGAAATAAAGACGAATCAAATGCCATATATAAGGCCCACACTCCTTTCTTTGATTCTATCTTGGAGAACTACCCAAATTCAGAGTTATTGGCCAGCGGCGAAAGCGTGGGCTTACCCGATAGGCAAATGGGAAATTCGGAAGTAGGCCATTTAAACTTAGGAGCCGGTCGAAAGATTTATCATGATTTAGTTCGCATCAGTAAAGACATCGAAACAGGAGAAATTGAGAATAATGAAAAATTAAACGAAGCTTTTCAATTCGCAAAAGCGAACAATAAAAATGTACATTTTTTAGGTTTGGTTTCGGATGGGGGAATTCATTCACTAGATACTCATTTGTATAAGCTTTGCGAGATGGCTGCTGCTCGCGGACTGAAAGATGTATTTATTCATGCTATTACGGATGGTCGCGATACTGACCCAAAAAGCGGATTAGGTTTTGTGAAAGAATTAATTGAAAACACCAAAAATACTTCTGCCAAAATTGCCACACTCATCGGTCGGTATTATTCGATGGATCGCGATAAACGATGGGAGCGCATTAAAATTGGGTATGATTTAATGGTTCATGGCGAAGGAAGAAGCAGTACAGATATTTTAAACTCGATGCAGGAATCTTATCAAAATGGGGTCACAGATGAATTTATCAAACCCATTCAAATGATAGATGAAAATAATAATGCAATCGGGAACCTTGAAGAGGGAGATGTTTTTATTTGTTTTAATTTTCGTACCGATCGACTTCGTCAGATGACGATTGCTCTCAGTCAGGAAAATTTTGAAGAGCATAAAATGAAAACCATGGGCTTGAAATATTATACCCTGTCAAATTATGATAAATCATTTAAAGATGTAAACGTAATTTTTAACAAAGAAAACGTAGAGCAAACTCTTGGTGAAATTTTAGCCGAAGAAGGAAAAACACAATTACGCATTGCTGAGACCGAAAAATATGCCCATGTTACTTATTTCTTTTCAGGAGGTCGCGAAGAACTTTTTGATAATGAAGAACGGATTATGGTTCCTTCACCAAAAGTTCCTACTTACGACTACCAACCGGAAATGAGTGCACCCGAAGTGAAAAACAAAGTGCTTACAGAATTGAATAAACAAAAACACGATTTTATTTGTTTGAATTATGCCAATGGCGATATGGTAGGACATACCGGAATTTTTAAAGCTATTTTAAAAGCTGTCGAAACCGTTGATAAATGCCTGAAAGAAACTGTTGAAACAGCAATTAAAAATAATTATACAGTTATTGTAACTGCCGATCATGGCAATGCCGACAATGCGGTAAATAAGGACGGAAGTCCGAATACGGCTCACTCATTAAACCCGGTGCCTTGTGTTCTAATTAATGGAAAAACAAAAATTGATAGTGGTATTTTGGCAGACATTGCTCCTACTGTTTTAACAATTTTAGGCATGGATATACCAACTAAAATGACTGGTAAAAGCTTAATCTAAAAATGAAGAAAATTTTTGTCACTACATGGTGGGTAAAGCCTTTCTTTCCAAAATCATTAATTTGGAACCTGCCAAACAATGACAAAATTATATACCTCACTTTTGATGATGGCCCTACCCCGGGAGTAACCGAAAAAGTTTTAAAACTTCTGAAAAGCTTTAATGCTAAAGCAACTTTTTTTTGCATCGGCAAAAATGTGGAAACACATCCCAAACTTTATAACGAATTATTAAAACAGGGGCATACTGTTGGAAATCACACAAAAAACCATAATAACGCCATAAATATCAAGGATGCAGATTATTACGAAAGTATTTCTCAGACATCTAAGCTCGTAAAATCGAATTTATTTCGTCCTCCCTACGGAAGAATAAAGAGAAAACAAGTGAAGTATTTAAAAAAGCAATACAAAATAATCATGTGGTCAGTATTAAGTGGCGACTTTGATATTAAATTAAGTAAAGAGCAGTGTAAAACTAATGTACTACGATATACCAAAAGCGGTTCCATTGTCGTTTTTCATGACAGTATAAAAGCCAAAGAAAAAATGTTGTTTGCTTTGAAAGCAAGTTTAAAATATTTTCAAGAAAAAGGCTATCGTTTTGAGGCTATTGAAATATAATTTTACATCTTTGTAAAACAATTATGCAAAAACACAAATTAATACGCTCCATTTCATATTTTGCAATGACAGGATTGCTTGCATTCGTCATGGTAAAGTGTGCCAATCCTGTAAGCCCATCAGGTGGGCCTAAAGATGAAACGCCTCCGGTTGTTATTTCTTCCGAACCCGAAAACTATTCGGCAAATTTTTCAGATAGGGAAATGAAAATTGATTTCAACGAGTTCATTCAACTCAAAAGCCTACAGCAACAAATGTTGATTTCGCCACCCATGGAGAATATGCCTGAAATAAAAATTAAAAAGAAATCGGTGATTATTGAGCTACACGAAGATGAACAACTCAACGAAAATACTACCTATACTATTTTTATTGGGAATGCAGTTGTAGATTTAACGGAGTCAAATCCTTACCCAAATTTTGAATATGTTTTTTCAACCGGCAGTTTTGTAGATTCGCTTAGTCTGAAAGGAATTGTTAAAAATACTTTCAGCGGACTACCAGCTGAAAATGTTTCTGTTATGCTTTATGCCGATGAAAACGACACCATTCCTTTAGATTCACTGCCCTTACGTATTCGTCCAAGCTATGTTGCCAAAACAGATAAGGAAGGGAATTTTAGTTTACATAATTTAAGAAATCTTCCGTATAAAATATTTGCTTTAAATGACCAAAATAGTAATTATTTATATGATTTGCCTTACGAAGAAATAGCTTTTGGGGATTCGATGGTATACCCATATTACACAGGCTCACGAACAATTGCTGTAATTGATAGTGCAGCTATGGATTCAATCCTTCTGGTTGAATATGATTATACACCTACCGAACTTTATATGTTCTCGGCCATTGATTCGACCCAAGATATTGCAGAACATGGTTTATTAGATAATTATAAGATTCAAATATTACTCGATTTCCCATGCGAAAATTACACCCTGAACCCTTTGAATTTTGACTCAACCTTAGACTGGAAGATTGATGAGCCCAATGCACGAAATGATTCCATTTTAGCATGGATAAAACCAGTTGTTCCCGATACAATTCAAATCGAATTTATTGCAGACGGGATTATACTCGACACGCTTGAATTTTCCGTAAAAAAACCTGAAAAAAAATCTGGCCGTAAAAACAAAGGGTCTTCCAAAAAAGCAAAAGGTAAAGATGGGGTAGATACTTTAGCCGTAAAAATCGTTCCGCTGAAAGTAGTAAGTAATCTTATCCAAAATACTGCCGAATTAGGCCAAAAAATAAAACTGGATTTTGATTATCCCTTGGAACAATACGACTTTTCTTCTTTTATTTGGATAGAAGACGATAGTATTTCTTCAATTCCTGATGTTTTCTTTTCTGATTCTAGCAAACGACACTTAATCATTAATAAAAATCTTGTTGAAAAAGTTAAATATAAGCTAATTATTCCCGATTCCACACTATTCAATATTCATGGAAAACTTAATGATAGCCTTATCTATACCTTCTCAACAAAAAATAAAGATGAATACGGGAATTTGGTTTTTACCATTGTTCCTGATCAATTTGACATCCCGTGGATTGTTCAATTATTGGACGACAATGATGTTGTTCTGAAAGAAAAAACAATTACCAAAGAAGGAATTATACGCTTTGAGAATATGAATCCCGGCAACTATAAGTTACGAGCTATTCTTGATGAAAATGAAAACGGATACTGGGATACAGGAAATTACGCCTATAAAAGACAAGCAGAACGTATTATTTATCTGGGTGCAGAAATTGAATTAAGAGCTAATTGGGATTTCGAAGAAAGTTGGGAATTAAAATAATCCCGCATTCATCTTCTATTCCTCATTACAGCGGTTGATGCACTCAACAATTTCGGTGAGCGTAACGCTTTTTAACGAATAAAATATTTTTTTTCCTTCTCGCTTGGATACCAACACCCCTTTATTTTTTAAAATATTTAAGTGGTGAGAAGCAGATGCCTGCTCAATATTAAGTTTTTTGTAAATTTCAGTTACACTTAACTTTTGGCTAGTATTTAATAGATCAATAATAGCAATCCGCATAGGATGAGCAATTGCACGTAATTTGCTGGCTGCCATTTCGAGTTTTGAGATATCGATAACTAAGTTTCCCATAATTATTTTTTTTACAAAAGTATGAAAATATATATATCACATCCAAGTAAATATGTATATATATCATAAAATAGATTTAAACAAATACAGAAGTGAATGCAAATTGCTTCCCATCGAACAATCCCTTATCACTTAATTTTAACTCAGGGATCACCAATAAAGCCATAAAAGACAAGGTCATAAAAGGAGCTTTTAGCTTGGCTCCCAATGCTTTTACCCCTTGATCAATCAACTCGTAATCATTTGCTACTTTATACGCATCTTCATTCGACATAATTCCGCCAACTGGCAAAGGAAGGTGTAATTTAGTATCCTTATTCACACAAGAAATACCTCCTTTTGACTCAACAAGAAGGTTTATAGCATCAACAATATCTTCATCGTTAACACCAACAGCAATAATATTATGACTATCGTGAGCCACTGTTGAAGCAATAGCTCCATTCTTAAATCCAAAGTTTTTAATAAACGCAACAGATGGCTTGCTGACTTTATAGCGATTCATCACTACCAATTTTAAAACATCTTGTTCAGTATCACTACATACAAAACCGTCAATAATTTTTGCAGGCAGCTCCAGCGCATTTGTAATTAACTGCCCTTCCAAGGCTTCAATAACGCGAATAGTTTTTGTTTCAGCTTTTAGCTGTATATCTTTTTCAAATATTTTTTCAGCAATAAAATTGTTAGGCGAACTATCAATAACCGCCCCTAATAATGACTGATTATTACTTGAAACCTTAAATCCTCGAATATAGGTTTCTTTAATAGTAAAATCACTTAAATTATTAACGATAATAAAATCGGCATCATCACCTTCCTGTAACATTCCCACTTCCAAATTATAATGCTTAACAGGATTCAAAATGCATGACCGAAGAACTCTTAAAGGATTATAGCCCTTAGCAATAGCTCGCTTTACTAATTGATTAATATGTCCTTTCTCTAAATCATCGGGATGTTTATCATCTGAACAAAACATGATTTCATCGGGATAGTCCTTTAATAAATCAATAAGTTCATCAAAGTTTTTGGCAGCACTACCCTCCCGTATCAGAACTTTCATCCCATACTTGATCTTTTCTACTGCTTCCTCCATTCCAAAACATTCATGATCGGTAGTAATCCCGGCTTCAATATATTTTTTTGCATCTTCGCCTACAACGCCCGGAGCATGACCATCTATCGGTTTTTGATATTTTTTTGCCAATGCTAATTTTGCATGAACCTCTTCATCTCCAAACAACACACCCGGAAAATTCATCATCTCCGAAAGGTATTTAACCTCATCCATTTTTAACAATTCTTCGGTTTCTTTAACATTCAAAATAGCCCCAGACGACTCAAAACCAGTTGCAGGAACACAAGATGGGGCACCAAAGAAAAACTTAAAAGGAGTTTTTTTTCCACTCTCAATCATAAACTTTATCCCATCAACACCCAACACATTAGCAATTTCGTGAGGGTCAGAAACCGTAGCCACAGTTCCGTGAACAACGGCCATCCGTGCAAACTGTGCAGGAGTTAACATTGAACTCTCAATATGAATATGGGCATCAATTAAACCCGGAGTAATGAATTGATTATCTACTTCTTCAGCTTCATGTACAGATATTATCTTTCCATCTTTTATTTTTATTACTCCTTTAAAAATCTTCTGATTAACAATGTCAACAATATGGCCACTAATTCGATAGTTCATAATATGAGTTTTTGTATTTAAACAAATTTACAAAATATAAAACTGACTCAAAATTTTTATTAATTTCGATAATCAAGCTGAGGAATATGTATGCAATAATTGATGTAGAAACCACCGGACTAAGTTCCAAAACAGAGAAGATTACAGAAATAGCAATTTACATCCATAATGGAAAAAGGATTATTGATGAGTTTACAACTTTAATAAATCCAGAAAAAAACATCTCAAATCAAATAACACGACTTACCGGAATCAACAATCAAATGGTTGCTACAGCTCCAAAATTTTATGAAATTGCCAAAAAGATTGTATTAATGACCGAAGGTAAAATCATTGTTGCACACAATGCTACTTTTGATTATAATTTCATGCGATCAGAATTTAGCAGTCTGGGCTATGACTACATAAGAGAAACTCTTTGTACCGTTAAACTTTCCCGAAAATTAATCCCCGGAAAAAGATCTTACAGCTTAGGCAATATTTGCAACGATTTGAATATTAGAAACGAAGGCCGTCATCGAGCCTATGGCGATGCATTGGCAACAACAAAGCTTTTTGAGTTATTGATGTCAATTGAAAAAAATGCATCATAAATCTTTTTGTTCGATAAGCTTCCCAATTAATCCTTGATTTTAGATGTTTTGTCTAAAAAACCAATTGCGACTTGTTAAACATACTCATCATCATTAAATTGCATCACAATTTTAAAAAATCAAAAAACTTATACCGATGTTAATCTCTCAAATCACCAAAAAAAATCATGCAATACTCATACTTGGGTTTATTGTAATGTTTAACACTACAATTTTCGCAAAGAAACAAAGTGTTATTGAAAAAACCCCAGCCGAACAACGCATTGCCTGGCACCAAGAGTTTGTAAAAATGAAAGACAAATCGATCTTTAAAAATTTACCATGGCAGTTTGTCGGTCCTACAAATATTAGCGGCCGTATGACAGATGTAGAAGTTGTTACACCGGTTAGTGAAAATTTCACCATTTATATTGCCGGAGCTTCGGGTGGAATTTGGAAAACGACTAACGAGGGAGTAAGTTGGAAACCTATTTTTGAAAACGCTATGTCAACTTCTATTGGAGATATCGCCCTAGACCCTCAAAATCAAAACATTATTTGGGCAGGTACCGGCGAAGCTAATATTTTTAGAAGTTCCCAAACCGGAGCAGGTATATACCTTTCAAAAGATGCGGGTGAAACATGGAAGCATATGGGATTAACTAATACTAATACAATTGCACGAATTTTAGTTCATCCTCACAATTCGGATATAGTTTTTGTAGCTGCTTCAGGAAACGAGTGGACAACTAATGAAGAACGAGGTTTATACAAAACCATTGACGGCGGAAGACATTGGGAAAAGATTTTTTATATCAATGATAAAACCGGAGTTATTGATATGGTAATGGATCCAAATGATCCTGACCATATTTACATTGCCACTTGGGAGCGTATTCGTAAAAAATGGAACGATCCACGTAACGAAACAGATTATGAGCACAGCGGAATTCTCGAAACAAAAGATGGTGGTAAAACATGGACTGAGATGAACAATGGCCTTCCCGAAGCAAAATTCAGAGGTCGCATTGGCATTGACCTTTGTAAAGCACAAGCCAATGTAATGTATGCTTTTATCGATAATTACGAAAAACTTGAAGAAAACAATAAGCTAAACGAACTATATGATTCTTATGGTCGTCCAAGTAGCGGGCGAATTAAGGGAGCAACTATTTTCAAATCAAATGATGCTGGAAAAAACTGGTATAAAACCAGTGAGCAAAACGCTTATATGGAAGAAATATCAGGAACGTATGGTTGGGTTTTCGGACAAATGCGTGTTGACCCGGTGAATGAAAACAAAATTTATGTTATGGGGCTCGCACTAAATCTATCTGAAGATAGTGGTAAAACCTTTAAACCATTGATGGGGATGCATGGCGATCATCACGGTTTATGGATTGATCCGGAACATCCAAACTATTTGGTTAACGTTAATGATGGTGGAGTGGCTATTTCCTACGACGGGAAAAACTTTAGGACATTTTATAATAATCTTCCATTGGTTCAATTTTTCAATTTAAATTATGATATGGATACACCTTTCAGGGTGTATGGCTCAATTCAGGATCATGGTAGTTTTCGAGGCGAAGTTGATTTAAGCTGGGGTCGTAATAATATTCCTCCCGCTGAATTTGAACAAGCTCCGGGCGGAGAAGGCAGCAATCATTTTATTGATCCTACCGATCCAAACACTGTTTATTCTGCAGGTTTTTATGGTTCAATTACCAGAACAGATATGGAAAAAAGGCTGGACAAAAACATCATGCCTAAAACACCCGAGGGAGTTAAAAAGTTAAGAGGTCAATGGCTTGCTCCATTTATTTTATCCGAACACAATCCACAAATTATTTATCATGGGACACAATTTCTACATCGTTCGTTAGATAAAGGTGAAAGTTGGGAAAAAATTAGTCCTGATTTAACTTATAACATCCCTGAAAAAAATGGAGATATTCCTTATCAAACCATATTTACAATTTCCGAATCACCTTTAAAATTTGGATTAATTTATGCCGGAACAGATGATGGCCGTGTTTGGATTACAAAAAATCATGGGACTGATTGGGAAGAAATAAACAAGGGATTGCCCTACGGTAAATGGGTTACTCAATTGTCTGCATCCCAGTACGATGAGGGCGTTGTTTATATGAGTCAAAACGGCAAACGAGATGATGACATGGCAGCTTATTTATGGAAATCGAATGACTATGGCGAAAGCTGGACTGATATTACAAACAACATCCCTTACGGACCTCTTAATGTTATCCGCGAAGATCCAAAATATAAAAACATTTTATATGTTGGAACCGATTACGGAGTTTTTGTTTCTATAGATGGGGGTAATTATTGGCAAACGCTGAATGGCAGTTTCCCAACTACTTATGTTCAGGATATCATTATTCATCCACGCGACAATATAATGGTTGCTGCAACGCATGGCCGTGGTATGTGGGCTATGGACGTTGAATACATTCAGAATTTGAGTCAGGAAATATTGAGCGATAATTGCTATGTTTATGATATTGATGATGCACTGCTTCCGTACAATCAAAGTTGGTGGTATGCCTTTACTACAAGAGCCGCTGACATTCCTTTTTATCTTAAAGAAAAACAAGAAGTGTTGATTTCTATTACTGATAAAGATGGAAATATTATTTTC
>JAOZQX010000024.1 GCA_029931995.1 Bacteroidales bacterium | reverse complement strand
TTAAATAATTATATGCAATCCCACAGGTTATAATACCCAACGATTTATCCTTTGCATCAAAATATTTATTAAAGCCCGACTCGAGCGACTCTTTTTCAAAAGTTTCTTGATTTTCGAGCAAAACTTTATACTGCCTGCGAGCAATAGCAGGAAGTAACACAAACTGAGTTAGATTTTCAGGAAGTTTAAGTTCATTTTGTTTTAGAATTTCCTTTCGAACAATGCCAGCTCGCGAGTGTGCAAGGCGAGTCGTTATCCGAAGCAATACAGGTATTTTATGTCTTTCAGATATTTCAAAACTATATCGAACCATATCATAGGCCTCCTGCTGATTTGATGGTTCAAGAATTGGCATTAAGGAAAATTTTCCATAAAAACGGGAATCTTGCTCATTTTGTGAAGAATGCATCGAAGGGTCATCAGCAGAAAGAACGACTAAGCCACCATTGGCTCCGGTAATTGCAGAATTTACAAATGCATCGGCAGCCACATTAAGCCCAACATGTTTCATGCAAACTATGGCACGCTTTCCGGCATACGACATACCCAATGCTGATTCCATGGCCGTTTTTTCATTCGCCGACCAATCCGATCTTATATTTAATTCCTTTGCCTCTTTTGAGCGCTGAACATATTCGGTAATTTCAGTTGAAGGTGTTCCTGGATAAGCATAAATTCCTGATATGCCAGCATCTATAGCACCTTGAGCAATGGCTTCATCTCCCAACAATAATAATTTTTGCATACCTATATTGTGTTAGTTCTAGTAGTAAGTTAATAATTTAAATGGGAGTCTAAATTAGCTATTTTTTTTCAGACTCTAATTATATGGATTCATTAAAATTCACCTAAAACACATTTTTAATTTGTATTTTTGCGCCGATTATATAGTTATGAACTTTTTAGCACACCTTTACTTATCACCGGAAGACGAAGACATTGTTTTTGGAAATTTTATTGCAGATTCTGTTAAAGGGAAAGTCTTTGATAACTACACTCAGGGGGTGCAGCAAGGTATATTATTGCATCGCGAAATAGACCAATTTACCGACCAACACGATGTTTTCAAACAAAGTAAAAGCAAGCTTACTAGTAAATACAGGATGTATTCAGGTGTTATTGTCGATATTTTTTACGATCATTTTTTGGCGAAAAACTGGAGTGATTATTCTGATAAAGAGTTGAAAATTTTTGTATCAAAAACCTATCAGATGCTTGTGAACCGATTCAAAATTCTTCCTCCCCGGTCAAAGCGGATTTTGCCTTTTATGATTGCCCAAAATTGGCTTGTAAATTATTCAAATCTGAGAGACCTTCGAAGAGTATTTAGAGGAATGTCGAGACGGACAAGCAATAGTTCGGGGATGCTAAATGCTGTTGATGATCTGGAAGAATATTATGAAGAGTTTGAAAATGAATTCAAAACATTTTTTCCTGACATCATCCAACACACTCATTCTCTTAATTTATTCAAGCAATAGAAAACAAATTTATCAGCTGAATATTTATTGAAACAAAAGTTTGCAGGTTATAAGAATGCCATGTATTTTTGATATTCCAAATGCATCAAGATGACAAAAAGTAAAAAAGATCAGTTATTGGAAGACAAAGTCCTGATTCTTAAAAAGACTAAAATATTTTCAGAATCCACAGATGATGTATTACTTGAAATCGCAAAGGTTTTAAGCGAAAAAATTGCAAAAAAGGAAAAGATTATCCTCAAAAAAGGGGATGTTGGAAAGGCGATGTTTATTTTGGTGAAAGGTAAAGTTAGAGTGCATGATGGGAATCATGTATTAAGCCGATTGGAAACAGGCTCGGTATTTGGCGAATATTCATTGATCGACGAGGAATCACGCTCTGCCACAGTAACCGCCGAAGAAGACTCTGTTTTACTAAAACTTTCGCAAGATAATTTTTACAATCTGGTATCAAAAAATCAGGATATATTAAAAGGTGTTTTAAAGGTTTTAATTGGGCGCATGCGAGACATGAATGCCCTCGAAGAGAAATTGGCAAAAAGCTATATTAAAATTCAGACTCAAAAAAAAGAGATTGAAGAACAACATCAAAATATTTTGGAGCAAAAACAATTACTAGAAGAACAGAATTACGATCTTCTCAGCCTGAACGAAGAAAAAAACAACTTAATAAGTGTTTTAGTCCACGGGATGAAAAACCCTTTAACCAGCAGTTTGTGCCTTGCCGATTTGCTAAAATCTGAAATTAATGACCCAGAGCACCCTCATTATGAGCACACCGAAATCATTCACAATTCACTTGAACGAATGAATAAAATGATTAATGAGGTACTGAACCTAAACAAAATTGAATCGAAAACATTGCAGTTACAACTCGAAAAACTGGAGATAAGTAAAATCATAACAAATGTTGTTAGCCATTTTAAATTTCCTATTGAGCAAAAACAATTAAATATCCGCCTAGATCTTAATAAAACAGTCTCGAAATTAAACAGTGTTTATACTTATCAAATCATCGATAATTTGCTTTCAAACGCAATAAAGTTCTCATCCTCAAATAAAAACATCGACATCAAACTTACGCATAATGATGAAAAGGTTTTGATTGAAGTTGCAGATGAAGGTTCGGGTATATCTAAAGAAAAGTTTGAAAATTTATTTAATCAATACGAAAGACAAACTGACTGGAAGAATGAAAACCCTCATATTGGCCTTGGATTAGCCATTGTAAAAAAATACGTTGAAGCCATGAATGGGAAAGTTTGGTGCGAAAGCGAAGAAGGCAAAGGAACTTGCTTTTTTGTAGAGTTTGACCGAATAAGTTGCAACTAAGAATAGATTGTTGCTACAATTTTTCGGCTACCCCCATAATTTCTAAATTCACAAAGGTAAATACCTTGCCATGTTCCCATATTTAATCGAGAATTTGTTATCGGAATAGTAACAGAATTGCCTATCAGAGAAGCTTTAATATGAGCCGGCATATCATCACTTCCCTCTATAGTGTGAACATAATCAGGGCTTCCTTCCAACACTAATTTATTAAGAACCGTTTCAAAATCAACACGTACTGATGGGTCGGCATTTTCATTAATTGTTAAGCCAGCTGAAGTATGTTTAATAAATAAGTGAAGCAAACCACTCTTTGGAAGGTCGCTTAATTGTTTTTCGATCAAAAATGTTATTAAATGATAGCCCCTTTTGTAAGGAGGCAAATTCAACTCCAGCTGTTGTATCAAATTATTTTTGTTTGATTAAACTATTTTTTTTCCTTTACTATCAATTCCTGCAATTTTCTCAAGCATATCAGTAGTAAGCGACTTCGGACGCTCCAACGGATAGCTTAATGCCCTATCCCAAATAATATTGGCACAAATACCAATTGAACGCCCAATGCCAAATAAAACAGTATAAAAGTCATATTCGTGTACACCGTAATGCCATTGAACTACGCCCGATTGTGCATCCACATTCGGCCATGGGTTTTTAGCTTTTCCTTGCTCTTGCAAAATTGGCGGAACCACTTTATAAAGCATATCAACATACTTAAAGATAGGATCATCTGGAAGATGTTTTAAACTGAATTCGCGTTGCAAGAGGTAACGTGGGTCTGTTTTCCGAAGTACCGCATGACCAAAGCCGGGAACAACCTGTCCGGCATTCAACGTTTCCCAAACAAACTGTTGAATTTCAGCTTCGGTAGGAATTGCTCCTCCCATTTTATCCATTAAATCTTGTAACCATTGCAACACACCCTGACTTGCTAAACCATGTAGCGGACCAGCCAAGCCATTGATCATTGCCGAGATAGACAAATAAACATCCGATAACGAACTAGATACCAAATGACCTGTATGAGCACTTACATTTCCAGCTTCGTGATCGCTATGCAAAATAAAATGCATTCGCGTAACATCATCATATGGCTTTTCCTTGCCCATCATAAAAGCAAAATTTCCACCCATATCAAGATGCGGATTCGACTGGATACGACTACCATTCCTGTATAATTTCGCATAAATATAGGTCGCAATTTCAGGTAGTTTTGCCAACATATTTAGTGAATCCTCATAAGTTGGATCCCAATAATCTTCCTTTTTTATACCAGCAATATATTTTTTGGTAAAAAATGATTCTCGGTGCATCGATAAAATAGCTGTTGAAAAAATAGTCATAGGATGACTACAACAAGGGAATGCATCAATTAATTCATAAATATAACGTGGTAGAATTCGCCGTTTGCTAAACTCATCAACAACATCTGCTATCTCGCTCTCAGTCGGGATATCTCCTGTTAGAAGTAAATAAAAAAGACCTTCTACATAAGGCATTTCAGCACCTTTAGGTTTGGGAAGTTTTTCAAAAACATCATGCAGTGTATAGCCCCTAAATCGGATTCCTTCATCGGGATCAAGATATGAGATATCAGTAACCATACTTTTCAAACCTCGCATTCCACCAAGAATCTGAGAGATGGTAACATTGTCAACAACAACGTCTCCATATTGCTTATTTAACCGTTGAGTACGTGGTCTCCATTCTTCAATTTTTTTGTGCAGTTTTTCTTTTAAACCAGCCATCTTATAGTAAAATTAGTTTCTTAATAAAATTAATATTTTTTTACATGTTTTTAATGATTGCATCTCCAAACTCTGAACATTTAAGCAAAGTAGCATCATCCATCATGCGATGGTAATCGTAAGTAACCCTCTTTTGTTCAATGGTTTTCACCAATGCTTTCCAAATTAAATCATGAGCCTCATGCCAGCCCATGTACTTAAACATCATGCTTCCCGATAGGATAACAGAGCCAGGATTAACTTTGTCGAGTCCTGCATATTTCGGAGCAGTACCATGAGTAGCTTCAAAAATAGCATGGCCGGTAACATAATTTATATTTGCTCCAGGGGCAATACCAATACCTCCAACCTGAGCAGCCAATGCATCCGACAAATAATCTCCATTTAAGTTCAAAGTTGCTATTACCTCAAATTCTTTAGCTCTTGTTAAGACCTGCTGAAGCGTAATATCGGCAATGGCATCTTTAATCATTAATTTATTTTTCCATTGATTGCTTCCATGAGTAGGCATTAATTTTAGTGCCGTTTCAACCTCATCTCTCTTTTCCTTTTGCTGAGCTTCAACCATCATATGATAGCCCGGATCAATCATTTTTGCATTATCCTCGATACTCAAATCAGGATTGGAATCTTTATTTGATATAATCCAACTTTCACGCTCAGTTACAACTTGATTTCTGTATTCTTCGACTGCTACCTCATAGCCCCAATTTTTAAAGGCTCCCTCAGTGAATTTCATGATATTTCCCTTATGCACTAATGTAACAGATTTACGCCCTTCCATCAATGCATATTCAATAGCTGCTTTAGCTAAACGATAAGAACCTTCTTTCGAAACAGGTTTCACTCCTATTCCACTGGTTTTAGGGAAGCGAATATTCTTCACACTCATTTCGTCCTCTAAAAAGCGAATTACTTTCTCCACATCAGCTGTACCTTCGGCCCACTCAATTCCGGCATAAATATCTTCGGTGTTTTCTCTAAAAATAACCATATCTACATCCTCGGGCTGGCGAACAGGTGATGGAACACCTGTGATATATTTAACAGGACGTAAGCATACGTAAAGGTCTAATTTTTGCCTCAAAGCAACATTTAATGATGTTATTCCACCTCCAACAGGAGTTGTTAACGGACCCTTTATACCAACCATATATTTTTGAAATGCATCGAGAGTTTCTTGAGGAAGCCACTCCCCTGTTTTATTAAATGCATTCTCGCCAGCATATACTTCTTCCCAATGAATTTTCCGTTTTCCACTATAGGCTTTCTCTACAGCAGCATCAAAAACACGTACAGAAGCAGCCCAAATATCCGGCCCTGTTCCATCACCCTCAATAAAAGGAATTACTACCCGATCAGGCACCTTTAACTTTCCATTCTTAATCGTAATTTTTTCTTCGTTCATTCTAGTATTTTTATGTAGTTATTTAGATAAATGTATCAAATTGAGTCTCACCTGTTTGTTATAAATTTACAAAATAAATCTGGAAAATAAAACTAATATATATCAATTCTACATTATTTAAATATATTTATAAATAACATGAAAAACAAATGTACTTCGCTGTTTTTCTGCTTGTTAAAACATTGTTGTTTTACTGTACCCTCGAATGGCTACTGTTATTTATGTAGCAATAAAATTCAACTCTTCTTGCACTCAACTGGATGGGAAACAGCTGTTTTTAAAAGAAAAGAACAATTGCCAGCTCCAAAAAGTCGGAATTCACCGACAAATTTCTGCAATTACCGATTGATACACCCACACACCGAATAAGTATTTACATCTCATTTCCAATCTCTATCTTTGCTTAAAACAAAAGGTTATAGAAATATGGAATCACATCACAGAGGCTTATATAGAAGCTCAAATCAAGCGGTAATCGGAGGAGTTGCTTCCGGTATTGCCGAACATCTTAAAACTGATCCAACCTTAGTAAGAATAATTTTTGCAATTGTGGCTCTTTTTGGAGGCGGAGGGGTATTAATTTATATTATTCTTTGGATTGCTCTCCCAAGCTACGAAACAACACATTTCGAAATACCAAAAGATCCAATCATGGAAAATAAAAAAAAAGAAAATGACCCAAACGATCCCAATCTTGAAAAGCCGATTGGAACAAATAGTGGTGGATTAATAGCCGGCCTAATCATGATCTCCCTCGGTTTAATTTTCTTAGCCGATAGCTTTTTACCACGCATTCATTTTCATGATCTGTGGCCAATAGTATTACTTGTTGTGGGGATTGTATTAATTAAATCAGGTTATTCAAAACCAAAATCTTAAAAACATGAAACAAAGCAATATATTTTGGGGTGGATTATTAGTAAGTCTTGGAGCATTATTTATTTTAAAAAACATTGGTTTAGTTTATTTTAACTGGCTATCAATTTTCAGTTTATGGCCAATGCTGTTAGTACTGATAGGCCTTACAATGCTTCCTATTAAAAATGGAATTAAAACCCTTTTAACCATTGTCCTTTTAGTTGTAACTGTTACTCTGATCTTTACCAAAACAAATCATTGGAATCGCTCATACAGTTTTCAATTTGACAAATGGGATAGATGGGAAGATGAACTATTCGAAGATGATAGAACTGAAGATTCAGAACATTATTTTTATGAGCCTTATGATTCAGATATCAAAGAAGCTACAATAACAATTGATGCTGTTGCCGGAGATTTTTTGGTTCGTGAACAAAGTAAACATTTGATGGAGTTTTTTCAAGATGGAAATATTGGCCCCTATATTTTTTCAACAAATAAAAATGGTGATCATCAAACACTAATCCTAGATATAAAGCACAGACATTTTAAGAGACGAGGTTTGAACAACGATGTTGAAATACAGCTGAATGAAACACCACTTTGGAATTTCAATATAAATGCTGGTGCTGCATCAGTTGATCTTGACCTGAGTAACTTTAAAACAAGATTTATTGATATTGATGGCGGAGCCTCCTCAGTAGATATTCGTTTAGGAGATAAATTCAATAAAAGCGAGATTAATATTGATTCGGGTGTATCATCCATAAAAATTTACATTCCTGAAGATTCGGGCTGTGAAATTGATACTGACACTTTTTTAGCTTCAAAAAGATTTAGTGGGTTTGACAAGCTTAAGCGAGGTTTGTACCAAACACCAAATTTTGAAGTATCGGAAAACAGAATTTACATAAATATTGATGCTGCAATAACGAGTTTAGAAGTTGTACGCTATTAGTTTTTTCATGGGAAATAAATCCAAGAACCATTCGTCATTTGGCGAATGGTTTTTTTATTCGCTTATTTCAAGCTTAAAGCCTGTTCCATGTACATTTGCAATTTGAATATTGGGATCGGATTTCAAATATTTTCGAAGTTTTGCAATAAAAACATCCATGCTGCGACCAATAAAATAATCGTTTTCGCCCCAAATTGTTTTAAGGGCAATTTCTCGGGTCAATAATTTATTTTTATGAAGACAAAGTAATTTTAATAAACCGGCTTCTTTTCGGGTTAAGTTTTGTTCAGTATCCGATGATTTTAATAGCATGTTTTCAAAATCAAAAACAAATTTTCCAATATTAAAAATATTCTCATCTTCATCATTCTCATTACCTGTTCCAAACATGCACCTTTTTAAAATGGCCTTAATACGCAAGCTAAGTTCCTCGGTGCTAAAAGGTTTGGTGATATAATCATCACATCCCACTTGAAATCCTTTAATTTTATCCTCTTTCAGCGATTTAGCTGTCAGAAAAATAATCGGAATTTTTTGATCCAACAAACGAACTTCTTCGGCCAACGAAAATCCATCCTTTTTCGGCATCATAATATCAAAAATACAAAGCTCAAAACCTTTTCTTTTAAACATTTTAATACCTTCTTCCCCATCCTTACACAGAACAATATCGTAACCCACCATTTCCAAATAATCTTGCAACACAAGACTTAGATTGGGATCATCTTCAACCAATAAAATTCGAATTTTAGGATTCTTTGTTTTCATTTTTTATTTCTGTTTTAAAGGGCAGATAAAGCTCGAATTGGCTGCCTTTACCCAAATCAGAGTGCAATTTTACATATCCACCGTGAGCCTCAGCCATGGTTTTTGTGTAGTAAAGTCCCAAACCGAAACCTTTCACATCGTGGATATTTCCGGTAGGAACTCTATATAATTTTTTGAAAATATGTTTCTGGTGCTCAGAGCTTATCCCAATACCATTATCTGCTACAATAATTATTACACCCTCTTTATTGTTTTCTGTAGTAATTTTTATTTGTGGAGTTTGACGAGAATATTTTTTAGCATTATCCAATAAATTCGAGATCATATTTATAATATGAACACGGTCGGCAATTATTGTTGGATTTTCTGCATTTAAGTTCAAACTAAGTTTTCCATTTGTTTCTTTCAAGCCCAAGTTAAAATTATCGCTGAGCTTACGAATAAGCTTGTGAACATCTAGCTCCCTTGGTTTAATTTTCATATCTCCTTTGTCAAGAACCGATATTTGCAATACCTGTTCCACTTGATTCTGCAAACGCGTATTTTCATCAAAAATAATATGGGCATATTTCTTTGTCTTATCCGACGATTCAAATACGTTGGGCCGTAAAAGCATTTCACTTGCTAAAGAAATAGTAGATATCGGAGTTTTAAATTCATGTGTCATATTATTTACAAAATCAGATTTCATTTCTGAGAGTTTCTTCTGCCGCATCAAAGTGGAAATAGTATAATAAAAGCTAATAATTACAATAATAATAAATAAGCCTGATAAAGAAATCCATCCGGCCATATTCAATAAAATTTGACTTTTTTGGTTGGGGAAATACACACTCAAGAAATATTCACCAGGGGTCAGTAAACAATCCAACGAAACCTGATGAGGAGAACACAAAAGATAATCTCCGGAATCTTCATAAATGCCCATTATAAATTCGTTTCTTTCTTTGCTGTAAATTCCAAATTGATAATCTTTGCTTATTCTGAAGCACCCCATCTCTCTTTTAAGCAAATTTTTCAATAATGAAGGATCCACAATTTCGGAGATGCAAGAAGACTCTTCCCAATAAGTAACTTTTTTATCTTTCATCCATTTTATTGTAGAATCATTGTGAACATTCAATAATTGATTCACCACGCTTTTCATAGCAATCGTAGTTCCATCATTAAACTGATCTTCCTTAAACTGGACAGCTTTTTTCACCCAATATAACTGTGTGAAAATTACACCAACCAATGAAATGGAAGCGATAATGATAACAAACTTGAAATAGTTTTTTTTCATCAACAATTAAGAATAAGATTATTTTCGAGGATAAGTGTCAAGCTTATCTGTTTAGTTTTGACAAAGATACAATATTCATGAATGGCTAATTTTCGAATTAACAAATCATTAACAGTTTTTAACAGCCATTTAACAAGCATTTGTAGAA
>JAOZQX010000318.1 GCA_029931995.1 Bacteroidales bacterium | reverse complement strand
TTTCTTAATACTTACTTTTTTAGCTTTATCGCAAATCGCTTCAAATTTTATTATGGGACTTGGGTATGAGCAGGCAGCCAAATACCCTTTTACTTCATGGTATCTCAATAAAACAATTCATCTGTGGATGTATATGCTACCAATGGCTATTTTATTTGGGGGTATGCTGGTATGGAGAGAAAAAGATAATAAATCGGATGAAATTTACAACACTTTACCACTACCTGCTTGGTACAGCTACTTTAACAAATTTTTCACCTTGATAAATATTCAGCTAATATATTTGGCATTGGCTTTACTAACCGGTGTATTTACACAAATATTAGTTTTTAACTTTTATGATATTGAATTAGGGCTTTATATTAAACACTTATTTGGTATGGACTTCTTGGGCTATGTTCACATGCTGATTATCGTCATGCTTATCCAAATACTTAGCCCAAATAAATTCATTGGATTCTTTTTATCTGCCCTGTATTTTATTGCCGAACTAATCATTTTTGGTTTATTGGAATTTGACAATGTTCTACTCAGATACGGAAACATCCCAGGTTTCACTTACTCAAACATCAACGGGTTTGGACATCACACAACAATGATTCTTTGGTACTCAATCTATTGGGCTGTTTTTGGAGCCATACTAATAATGATTAGCATTGGATTATGGCGTCGATCTGTAGAAACAAATTTGAAATTCAGGTTTCAAAACCTGCGAAAGGATGTCTCTAAGAAACAAGCGCTTAGCTTTGTGATTTTAGTGCTAGTGTTTCTGAGCATAGGTGGGAATATTGCTTATAACAGATATGTACTGAATCCGTACTACTCAAAAGATGACCAGAAACAAATGCAGGCCGATTACGAGAAAAAGTTTCAACAATACTCAGATGTAATACAGCCGATGATTGAACATATTGATTTGAAGGTAGATATCTATCCTGAAAAACGGAAACTGTTAATAAGTGGCACCTATGTGTTGGATAACATTTCTGAGCAGGAAATTGACAGCATTTTTGTGAACCTGAAGGACTTCAACATATCTACCGTAGCTGATTTTGAATTTAGCAAAACAGCTCATAATGAGCTTCATGCTAAAGAGTTTGGATTTCGTATTTTCACCCTTGAGGAGTCGCTAAAACCCGGTGAACAAATGGATTTCAACTTCAAATATTGGGTTGAACCCAAAGGTTTTACCGATAATCAACCACAAAACGCAATTGCGGCTAACGGAACCAATCTGAATTTAACCAGTTTCTCAACAGATTATTTCCCGGTTATAGGTTACAGTAAAGTGATAGAACTCTCAATGTCGCAAGACAGAAAAGATTTCGATTTGCCGCCTAAACCGCCTTTACCTTCAATTGATAATGCTGATCGCAGCAAAATGATTATGAATATGAGTCGTCCTACATATGAAGCAGTTGTAAGCACTTCGGGCGAACAAACAGCCATCACCAATGGTGAACTCATAAAAGAATGGCAAGAAAACGGGCGAAATTATTTCCATTATAAAACGGATGAAAAAATTGAAAACGAAATTGCCATCCTTTCGGCTAAGTATGCAAAGAAGCAAACTACCTATAAAGGAATTAATATTGAGGTCTTCTATCACGAAAAGCATCATTATAATATTGACCGTATTATTGCAGGTTTAAAAGCCTCTCACGACTACTGTACAAAACATTTCTCTGACTATCCTTATAAGGATCTACGTGTGGTTGAAGTTCCTGATTATATGACACAAGGTACGGCACGCCACTTCCCTACCCTGTTTATTTGGATTGAGTCGGGAGGCTTTATAACCAATTATGAGGATGATGAACTTGATTTAGTTTTCGCTATTGCATCTCATGAAAATGCACACCATTGGTGGGCAGGAATTGTCACTCCGGCTTATGCTACAGGTGGTTATTTAATGACCGAAACACTGGCACAATATGTAATGGCCATGACTCATGAACAAGAATACGGCATAAAGGCCTCACGCAGGTATTTGAAAGATGAGATGAGAAGATACCTGAGCCGTCGTAAAACCGACATTGAGGGTGAACAAGCTCTTATTAATACTTCTTTCAGTCAGGCGTACCTAGGGTATAAAAAAAGCACTTCTGTTATGTATGCTTTGCAAGATTATATTGGTGAAGATGTTGTTGGACAAGCCCTCTCGAATGTTGTAAAACGTTGGGGTAATCGATTAGACAGCCTCCCAATAGCAACGGATGTAATTAACGAATACCGTAAGGTTTGTCCTGATAGTTTGCAATATCTTATTGAGGATATGTTTTATAAAATCACTATTTATGAAAATGAAATAAAGAATGCAACATATACCCAATTGGAAGATGGAAAATATCGTATTGATCTTGACTTGAATTCCATTAAGTATTATGTAGATAGCATTGGTAATCAAACTAAAGCGCCTATGCGGGATTATATTTACGTGGCTTTGATGGACGAGGATGATAATGAGTTTTATTATCAAAAATATCTATTTACCGAAAATGAGCAGCAAATAAGCCTCATTACCGACCGTATTCCGGCAAAAGCAGGCTTGGATCCATTCTTAGTATTAATAGACCGTAACTGGGATAATAATAGTATGAAAGTGGAAAAGCTAAAACAATAGAGCATAGAAAACGTTTTAGCTTAACGGGCGGCTTCTTTATTGGGGCTGCCCGTTTTTGT
>JAOZQX010000317.1 GCA_029931995.1 Bacteroidales bacterium | reverse complement strand
GGTGTACATGCGTGGATCCACTTCTCCGCCTTCTATCCGTTGAATGGTTCGTACGCTTAAATCCGTTTTCTCAGCAAGACCTTCCTGAGTCATATTTTTCTTTATTCTTAGTTCTTTAATCTTTTCACCAGTTTTCATAGTTTTTGTTTTTTGCAAATATGCGATAAATGTTAGCTGTAATGCAAATACTTCAGCCGACATTCGCACGACATTTGGTTAGTATTATAAAATTTTGCTGAAAAACATTGCATAGAGCCATCTTTGCAAAATTAAAATTGTATAAAAATGCATAAATATTTATATAAATGCATAAAATATTGTATATTCGCATGAATATATACAATAAACTGCATAAACACTAAATTTGTTGAATGATGAATACATATAAAGAATTTATAATTTCTGTTCCGACCAAAGAACATATTCCGTTTTCTCAAGAAATTGAAAACCTACTCAAACAAGCTGCCACCGAGAAAAGTAGAGGTTTAAACATTATGTCGGCAGAATATATTGCCGATAAAATTTTAAAGGGCGATGCCATTGTTGCTACCAAAAACGGGGAACTGGCCGGATTTTGCTATCTGCGGAGAAGAAAAAAAGGGACTTATGTTTCTATTTCGGGCATAGTGCTTATTCCGAAATACAGGAAAGGCGGCTTATCTAAAGCAATTGTTAAAGAAGCTTTTGAGTTGGCACGAGAAAAATATCCGGAGGCCAAAATATTTAGTTTATCCACCAGCCCTACCATTGCTAGAATCAATAGCGAAAATGGCTATAAACCGATCAATTATTCGAAATTAAGTACTTCGGCAGATTTTTGGGCTTCCTGTAGCAATTGTTTAAATTACCAAACCTTGAAAAGCAATAATTACGCACGTTGCTTATGTTCGGCCATGCTGTTTAATCCGTTTAGCTTTAATATTGAGGATGAACATCAGTTGAATGAGCTAGGAGTTAACGATGCTTCAAATCTTAATAATTAATATAATTAATTGGCGATTCCTGACTTGATTTGTTTTATTTTTTTGAAAAGGCTATGAATAATAAACAATTACGTAGAAGCAGAACCAGCGAGATTATTCGCGACAATGCGATCGGTAGTCAGGAAGATTTATTGAAGATTTTACGAAATGAGGGATTTGAGCTTACACAGGCAACTTTATCTCGCGATTTGAAAAAGATGAATGTTTCGAAAATAGCCCATCCCGATAATTCGTATCGATATATTATTCCGGAAGATTCGCTGCCTCCAAAAAAATCTGATGCTAGAGGGTTTCTGTCTTTGGAGTTTTCGGGAAATTTTGTTGTTATAAAAACCCTTGCAGGATATGCCAGTCCATTGGCTGTTTTAATGGATAATAATCCTTCCAGCTTAGTTAGCGGAACCATTGCCGGCAGAGATACTATTTTTGTGGTTTTAAATGAAAAAAATAAGGATAGGGCAGAATTTAAAAGCTATTTGAATACTATTCTTTATGAGAGTGGGGAGTGATTTTTTTTCTTTAGACTAGATGACATTTTTTACTCTTCCAATTTTACCAGATTCCAGTTCCACTTTTATTCCATGTGTATGATTGGGCGATTTGGTAAGAATTCGTTTTACCACGCCTGTGGTTAATGCTCCTGAGCGTTGATCTTTTTTTAAAACAATTTCAACTTCTTGTCCAATTTTAATATTGTTTCTGTTTTTTCCGTCTGGCATAATAAATTTTATTGACGGCAAAAATACAAATTTAGTTTTAGGCTTCGATAGCTATGACCCCCATCTTTTTAACATCGAACATCGAACATCGAACATTGACAATCGACAATCATTCTATTCTCAACGAATCGACCGGATTTGAGCGTGCCACTTTAATGGTGTGGTAAGCCACGGTTAGCAGGGTAATTGCTAGTAATAAAAGAGCTGCGATTACAAAAGTAGTTATACTTAGCGTTGTTCGGTATTCATAATTGACAAGGAAATTTTGCATATAATAATAGGCTACCGGAAATGCAAACAGAATTGAAATCGCAATTAGAATTAAATAATCTTTAAAGATTAATTGAACCACAGTTTGCACTTTTGCTCCCAGTATTTTTCTGATTGAAATTTCTTTGGTTCGTTGCTCAACAGTATAAGATGCCAATCCGAAAACACCCAAAGAGGCGATCATAATCACCACTATCGAAAATAATGTGAATAACACTCCCCGCTTTTCATCCGGCCTAATCTGTTCAAATAAATTATCTTCCAAATAAGTGTACTCAAATGGCAAATCAGGAAACACTTTATACCATGCAGCTTTAAGTCCTTCGATGGTTTTTTGGGAACTTCCTTCTTCAAGTTTTATGTAAACAACAGATCCGTTTTCACGTAAGTATAATACAAATGATTCAATTGGATTATATAATCCTGTTTGATTATAATCTTTCATAACGCCAATAACTCTGGCAGCTTGATTTTCTCCAAATTCTATTTTTTTACCCAAAGGTTCGTCCCAGCCAAAACGTTTGGCCATACTTTGGTTAATTACCAAACCTAATGTATCGGTTTTAAAGTCTTTGGAGAAACTTCGACCTTCAACAATTTCGATGTTTAATGTTTTAATGTATTCATAATCACAACCTCCAAGATTAACACCTTTTTCCTGCATACCCACACGGGTAACAAAAATATTTTTTAGCATGGGGCAAGTATCGACGATGGATAG
>JAOZQX010000316.1 GCA_029931995.1 Bacteroidales bacterium | reverse complement strand
TCAACTGTGGGTATTCATAAAGACGATTTGTTGTTTAATATTGGCGATTATCCAATCAAAAAATTTGGCTCCCAAGGGCAGCAAAAATCCTTTGTAATAGCCATACGTTTGGCTCAGTTCGATTATACAAAAAACATCAAAAAGTTTAAACCGGTTTTATTGTTTGACGATATTTTTGATAAATTGGACGATTCGAGGGTGGAGCAAATTATTTCGCTTGTGAGTGATAATAATTTCGGTCAGGTTTTTATTACCGATACTCAGCGTCAGCGAATTGAAAAAATATTTAGAACTGTGCAAATCGACCATAAAATATTTGAAGTGGAAAACGGAAATGTGGAAATTAGCGAAAACCAAATAACACCTGAAGTATGATAAAAAAATCAAATGAATCGACTTTAGGAGAAGCTATCAAGCAATTTATTAGTAATTTTCGTTTGGACGATAAGCTTAGGGAAGTTGGTGTTATTAATGCCTGGGAGCCTGTTGTGGGTAAAATGATTGCTAAGCGCACGCAAAAGTTATATGTAAAAAAGGGGAAACTTTATGTGAAAATGGATTCGGCAGTTGTTGTAAATGAGCTGAAATTTGCCCGTAAAAAAATTGTAGATTCCTTAAATAAAGAAGCCGGACAAAAAGTGATAGAGGATATTGTTTTTTTATAGGCAAAAACACTTTCTAATCGTTATTTAATATTCAAGTCTAACATTTTCTCTCCTTCAATAAATGCCTCGAATGTATCGCCTATTTTAATAGGACTAACACCTTCAGGAGTTCCGGTAAAAATTAAATCGCCCATTTTTAAGGTAACAAACTGAGATACGTAAGAGATGATATGGTCGAACGAAAAAATCATATTTTTTGTATTTCCCGCCTGACGTTCTTCGCCATTTATCTTTAATGAAAAGTTAAGATTATTAATGTCTGCAAACTTCTTTTTATTTACAAATTTCCCCAAAGGAGCTGATCCGTCAAATGCTTTGGCGATTTCCCAAGGCAAGCCTTTTTGTTTGCAATTGTTTTGTAAGTCGCGGGCTGTAAGGTCAATTCCGATTCCAATTTCATCAAAATAAGTGTGCGCAAATTTTTCCTGAATATGTTTTCCAACTTTTTTAATTCTTATAACAATCTCAGTTTCGTAATGAACATCCTTGGAAAATTCAGGATAAAAAAATGGGAAATTCTTTTGTAATAAAGCAGATTCGGGCTTCATAAAAAAGATAGGAACTTCAGGTAAAGGGTTGTTTAATTCTTTGGCGTGTTCCACATAATCTCTTCCGATACAAATAATTTTCATAATGCAATACTTAGTTAAAATTAATACTGCCTTGCCCTTGGTTAAAACCACGTAATTTGATTGCGGTAATAACTTTTTTGGTGGTTATTGGAAATTCACTTTTCATCATCCAGTCGTAATACGAAGGTTCTTTTTTAAACAAACTTTCCACCGGTTTTCCTTTATGTTTCCCGAAGTTAAAAACCTCAATATTTTTATCGTTATAAATGATATGCCCGGCTAAGTCCACATTTTTTGTTTGATAGGAGAACTCATGAAGTGCTTGAATGTCATTTATTACTGGAGTCGAAACTTTTCCTGAACGATCTTTAAATTCTGCATTTTCGTACCTGTCGAGCTGAGCTTTTAAAATTTCATAAGTGGCAATGGTATCGGCTTCGGCCGAGTGAGCATTAACAAGCTCCTTATTGCAATAAAATTTATAAGCTGCGATTAGTGTTCGCTGTTCCATTTTGTGAAAAATATTTTGTGCGTCCACAAAACGGCGGCCTTTTAACTCAAAATTGATGTCAGCACGATAAAATTCTTCAACTAAAAAAGGAATGTCGAATTTGATGGCATTGTATCCGGCCAAATCGCAATTTGCCAAGAATTGGTTTAACTCATTTCCAAGTTCTGCAAAGGTGGGTTCACCCTTCACGTCCTCGTCTGAAATACCATGAATAGCGGTAACTTCGGCAGGAATTGGGATGCCCGGATTAATTCTCTTTGTAAGTATTTTTGTACTTCCATCTGCATTTGCTTTTAAAATGCTAATCTCAACAATTCGGTCGGCCGATACGCTCAAGCCTGTTGTTTCCAGATCGAAAAAAGCGAGGGGGCGGTTTAATTTTAACTCCATTATAATAATTTTAAATTGAGGTTGAATGAGCTGCAAAAGTACAAATTTCAACCTTAATTCAGTGAATTAAATGCTTTGATTTGGATCAAATGATTCAAGAATCTCTTTCAATCGTTTGAGGTACATTCCGGCTAAGGCTCCATCCACGACACGATGGTCGTATGCCAACGACAAGATCATGATATGGCGGATAGCAATAACATCTCCTTGTTCGGTTTCTAGCACAACGGGTTTTTTGCGAATTGCACCTATACCGAGGATAGCCACCTGCGGTTGATTAATAATTGGCGTACCTGTTAAACTATCGAAACTCCCAAAGTTTGTGATGGTAAAGGTTCCTCCCTGAATTTCATCCGGAAGTAAACTGTTTGTACGAGCTCTGTTTGCTAAATCATTTACGTTCTTGCTAATGCCAATTAAGCTTTTTTCATTCGCATTGCGAATAACCGGAACAATAAGATTTCTATTCGGTAAGGCTGCAGCCATTCCAATGTTAATGTTTTTACGAAGGATGATTTTTGTGCCATCAACAGAAGCGTTAATTTCCGGAAAATCTTTCAGT
>JAOZQX010000315.1 GCA_029931995.1 Bacteroidales bacterium | reverse complement strand
TGGAAAAAATTCGGTATATAAATCCTGAATATGATTGAGGGTTGGGCTAATATTTTGGTCGTTAATTTTTATGGTAATCATTCCTCTAACATCCCTACCTGTAGGCAAATACCTGTAAATATGTTGCTCATAAGCTTGCTTGGGCGATTGTTGATGATAATCTTTAAACACCCCTACAATATTGTAAATATTTCCCCAATAATTTACCCGCTCTCCAATGGCACTTTCAGCATCGGCGAAACCCATCCAACGGACGGCTGTTTCGTTGAAGATCAATGCTTGCTTTTCATCCGTCACAAAATCTTTGGAAAAATTTCGTCCGGCTGCCATTTCCACATTAAACATCTCCACAAAATCATAATCAATACCTACTATTTGATAGTTTTTGCTGTCTTGAGTTCCGGCAGGCATAATCCCTCCGGCATCCCAATAAATTTGTTTTCCGGGGATTTCGGTAACTACGCTGGCTTTGCTAATGTTCGAGTTTTTTATCAGTTCTTCTTTAAAAGATGCCATTCGTGTTCGTATGCTTGAGTCATTTCTAATTCGGGGTGTCCTCACGGCCACAATATTATCAATCGAAATTCCAAGCGATTGATTTTTCATGTATGAAATTTGCTTAAAAACAGTGAATGTTGAGGTGATTAAAATCAAGGCCATCATCACTTGAAAAATTACTAAGGCTTTTCGGAGGTTAATGCCTTTAGCCGAATTACCTAGTTTGCCTTTTAAGGCCGAAATGGGTTTGTATGAACTTAAAACGATTACAGGATATAATCCTGATAAAAACACACCGGCTGTAAATAAAGCGGATAAAATAATCCAAAACCAAGCCTGATCGAAAAGCGGATAATTAATAGGAACTCCCGTAATCTGACTAAATATTGGCCGACTTAATTCTAGAAATCCAACGGCCAAAATCAGGGCGATTAAATTTAAGAGCAAGGTTTCCATAAAAAATTGCCCCATAAGTTGGGTGCGTGCAGCACCTACTACTTTTCGGAGGCCTACTTCCCGTGCCCGGGTTAGCGAGCGTGCGGTCGATAAATTGATGTAATTTACCCAGGCAATAACAATAATAAAAATGGCAATGATGAATAAAAAATTCACTGTTTGTTTATCACCGTTTACTTTTAATTCCTGTTGGAAATGTGAATTCAGATGAATATCTGTGACTCTTTGTGGGATAAGATCGCAAGTGAGTTTGTAGCGTTTAAGTACTTCGCCCCATTCGGTTTCAACCAGATCGGCTAACTTTCCTTTAAAAACATCCATATCTGTACCCGGCTGTAAAATAAAAAAAGTATAAAAACCGCTATCGCCCCATGATTGTTCAATGTCTCTTCCGTAAATATCCCATAAATTGGGGTATGACAAAGCAATGTCAATTTGCATATGCGAGTTTTCAGGAAAATCTTTATATACTCCGGTAACCCGAAAATTGAGTTGTTTATCACGACTCAGGGTTTTCCCGATGGGATTTTCATTGCCAAAATATTTATAAGCAATACTTTCAGAAATATAACAGGTGTTCGCTTCGCGGATGCCATTTTTGGAGTCTCCGGCAATAAATTCAAAATTAAAAATATCGAAATATTCTTGCTCAACAAAATAATTATTATCCTCAATAAACTTATGTTCTTCATCAGAAGTAAAGGTGGCTTGGCGCGTAAAGCAACGTCCTACAACTTCTACTTCGGGAAACTGATCACACATACGGGGAGCAGCAGGTGGACAGCATGAAGCAAATCGAACTGCTTCGCCGGTTTCGCTGGCTCGTTCATAACGGAGTCGATAAATTTCATCACTTCTGTCGTGAAAACTATCGTAACTTCGTTCAAACTGAACATAAATCAGGATCAGTAAACAGGCCGTCATTCCAATCGTTAGTCCAAGAATATTGATAAAAGAAAATAATTTGGTCTTCCATAAATTACGGAAAGCCACCATGAGGAAATTTTTAATCATAGTTTTTAGTCTAAGGTTAATTACAGTGGCGCATACTCAAAATTAGAGCGATGTAAAAATACAATTTTCTATCAATTGGCAATTTGCATTGTTAGTTTTTCGACCAACGCTTTGTTTTTTCTTGGAAAAGGAGAAAGGATTTAGTTGAAAAGGATTAATTGGTTAATCCTACGAGGGTTCGAAACCCTCGTAGGGTTGTTCTGCGTTAGTTAATTTTTTCGTAAATTCATCAAAAATTTTAAACGATGAATTACTTATTAAGATCAATAATTGGAATTGTTTTTGTACTTGCAATTTTTGCGTGTAACCCAAATATAAAAGATGCTCAACAAGCAGAGGATAGTATAAATACTGAAGACTTAAAACGTCATGTTTCAATTTTGGCCTCGGATGATTTTCTAGGACGTCAGCCGTTTACTCCTGGTGAGGTTAAAACCGTAAATTATTTAAAAGACGAGTTCCAGAAAATGGGGTTGGAAGGCGGTTTCGATGGTAGCTTTTTTCAGGAAGTACCGATGGTGGAAATTACATTTAATCCACCTAAAAAGATTAAGCTAAAAGCTCCTAAAGGAAATGTAGAGCTGAATTATATCGAAGATTTCATCGTTTCGACAAGCCATGTGAAAGAGGTGGTTGAGATTAAAAACTCGGAACTGGTATTTGCAGGTTTTGGTATTGTAGCCCCCGAATTTGGATGGGATGATTATGAAGGCCTAGATGTGGAAGGAAAAACCGTTTTGGTGTTGGTAAACGACCCG
>JAOZQX010000314.1 GCA_029931995.1 Bacteroidales bacterium | reverse complement strand
ACTTTAAAAAAATATCAGGGAGTATTGCAAGCTCTTTTTATTGCATCATTTGCCAATGCTTTTTTGTTACTCACAGGTAATTGGCTGTTGAATTTATTTTCATCCAGTGAGAATGCTGTCAGATCAATGGCTTTGGATAAACTCACACAATTTATACCAGTAGTTTCTGTGATAATTCCTTTAACTTATGTATTTAAAGAGGATTTTAAATCAATATTTATTCAAAAGGGCAATCTGAAGAAAGGGTTGAGATTTGGTATTATTTCTTTCTTTTCCTTCACGGTAATTTTTATTTATATAGCAATAATACAATCACAAGATACTGCAAAAACAGGAATGTTTGCTGCAGGTGTAGCTTTGGATGTGATTGTTAAGTCCATTCCTTGGATTTTACTTTTCATTGTAACCAATGCCTTTATGGAAGAGTTGTGGTTTAGAGGAATCTCATTACCAAAACTTTTGCCTCACTTGGGTATACATGGCTCGGTGTTTTTAACTGCTTTACTATTTGGAGCAATGCACATAGGAGCTGATTATATAAATCCAGCTGAGATGTTTATTTTCCCTTTTATTGTTTTTATCTTAGGTTTGGTTAATGGTTATGTAATGGTTAAAACGAATAGTATTTGGGGTTCGTTTTTATTCCATGCCGGTTACGATTTGATCGTAATAGTTCCAGTTATTGTATCAACTTAAAGTGATAATTAATTTTGTTTTTACTTCAGTAAAAACGATACCGCTACAACACCCGGTCCTGTATTTGCACCCATAACAGGAGAAACTTCATTTTTAAATTTTGGTTCCTCTCCCGTTAATTTTATTAATTCTTTTTCATACCAAGTAGCAGTCGCAGGATTATTGGCATGCGTGATAGCATAGCCCCAAAATTCATTATTCTTTATAAGTTCCTGTACATGTTTAATAACATTTTTCATGCTACCCATTTCAGTGAATGATTTCTCGAGCTGAATACTTGAACCCTGATCATTAATAGAAATAACAGGTTTAACTCCTAATAAGTTGCCAATAAACCCTTTCATAGGATTAACTCTGCCGCTTTTAACAATATATTTAAGTGTTGTAACACTTGCATAAAGTTTTGATTTGGCAACCCAATCATTACTCATAGTTATTAACTCATCATGATCATATTTCCCGCTTTCAAGAGATTCGGCCAAGCGTAATAATACAAGTCCCAAAGAACCAGTCAATCGTTTTGAATCAATGATATCAATACGCTTTTTCATTTGCCAACTTATGGATTTAGCTGATCGTTTGGCATTTGAAAAGGTTCCACTCATAGCCGAACTAACGTGCAACCCAATGGTTGATTCGTAATGAGTACTCAAATAAGAAAGCTTATTTGAGAAACTTGTAAAGGCTGGTTGTGCTGTAGTGGGCCTGTCTTTATATGAATCGAAACGTTTATAAAATCTGTCAGCATTCAATGTAAGTCTGTCGAGGAAGTAAGTGTTGCCAATATGAACACTTAAAGGAACTACATGGATTTGATGTTTTTCAATTAGTTCCTGAGGAAGATCGCAAGTTGAATCTGTCATGATGGCGATGTTTGTTTTGCGATTTTCCATCACATCTTGTTGCATCACCATATCGTCCACCTTTTGGAAAGTGATGTCGCCAATAATATTTATTTTTTCGAAAAGCAAAGAGGGGTCATCCGTATGAATATGTATTCTTAATTTCGTAGGAGATCCTGCAATAACCAGCGAATCGCCCATGGGTTCAATAATTTCTTTTAATTTGGCTTTATCAAGCTTTTCTCCAACCAGCATAGCCTCGGTACAAAAACGATAGGTGATTTCCTCATGACTAATAGATTCTGCTTCGGCCGATTGAAATTTTACAACATTCCGTGTAGGTAATATTTTTTTTATTTCTTCATGTTGAAAAAACTCAATCATTCCTTCCAAAAAAACAACAAAACCTTTTCCTCCTGCATCAACAACATTCGCTTTTGCTAAAACTTCAAGCTTCTCCGTTGTTTTAGCTAATGATTGTTTTGCTGATTGGTAGGATTCAGTAATCAATTATTTAAATTCATCCACTTTCTCATGGATGGCATCCAATCCTTCAGACCACTCACGCAAAACAGTAATCATAGTTCCTTCAACAGGATTAGAAATGGAGTCGTAAGCGTATTTAACAGCTTCCTTTATAATTTCTTTAAATGATTGAACTGTTATACTTTTTTCATTTTTTATTTCATTGCTAAATCCGTATAGAAATTGGGCGAAAATGATTCCTGAGTTTCCTCTAGCTCCAACTAAAGCAGCATCTGCCAAAGCATTTGCAGTAATTTTAATATTATCAGTAGGTATCGCAGTGTCAATAATTGAACGCATGGTAGAAGCCAAATTGGTTCCTGTATCTGCATCTGCTACAGGAAATACGTTTATTTTATTTAACAACTTTTGATTATCAAATATGCGCTGTGCTCCAGCCAAAAAACTGTAGTAAAGCTGCTTTCCGTCTAATTCTTTGCTGTTTGGAGTATATGTAGACAATAGTTTGGTTTTTTGTTTAAAATAATCGACAAAGATAAGTATTCTTAGTTTATAACTGAATATTGATTAAGATGGGCAATATATGAATAAATTTAACTATCAATTTTAAATAAGATTAATTTCTTCAAGTAATAAGTAAAAATTGGTATGAAGATTGGGGATGTTTTGTTAGATATTTTTTTCTTAATAAATTCAAAAAAGTGTA
>JAOZQX010000313.1 GCA_029931995.1 Bacteroidales bacterium | reverse complement strand
TTGGTCTGAGCCTCTCTCGTCAAATTATGCGAATGCATAATGGGAGTATTTCTGTAAAATCAATTCCAAATAAAGGAACAAGATTTACGTTAAGTTTTTAACTTATTCGTATCGCAAACAATCTACTGGGTTTTGAGTAGCCGATTTAATGGATTGGTAACTTACAGTTATCAATGCAACAAAAACAGATAATAGAGCTCCCAAAGCAAAATAAGTCCAGTCAAGTTTCACCTGATAGGAGAAGTTTTCCAGCCATTTAGTCATAAAATAGTAAGCCACAGGCCATGCAATTATGTTGGCAACAAGAACCCATTTTAAGAAATCAACATTTAACAATTTTAGGATGGCGAAAATACCAGCACCATTAACTTTTCTAATTCCAATTTCTTTGGTTCTTAGTTCTGTTAAAAAAGAAGCCAGTCCAAATAATCCGATACAGGCTACAAATATGGCAATGAGAGTAAATACAGTAAACAACTTACCCATTCTCATATATGAGGCATATTGCCGTTCATAGTTTTCTTTGATCGATTCATAATCAAATGGAATATTATTGGCTAGTTCTCCCCATTTTTTCTCAATCTGAGCAATTGCTTCTTTATAAAAACCGTCTTTAATTTCAAGTATCAAATAGTTTCCTTGATCCGGGCTATAATGAAAAAGAAATGGCTCTACTTTACTTAATAACGAACGAAAATGAAAGTCTTTAACAATTCCAATAACTTTAAGATCTAGTTGACCTCCTTCTCTGTTAATTGGAATTGAAATTGTTTTTCCAATGGGTTCATCCCATCCCATCGATTTACATAGTTCTTGATTTACCAAAACACTTAATGAATCGGTGCCATAATCAGTAGAGAAATTTCTGCCTTCAACTATTTCCATGTCAAAAACATCCAGGTATTGATCATCAACGGAGAAATTATAAAAAATAATAGGCGTTGTTGCGTCTGATCCTTCAGGGAAGTACCCTGATCCTCTAAGATTTAAAGCAGGAGCACCAGTAGCTAGAGAAACACCTTCGACCAAAGACAGTGTTTGAAATTCACTTTTAAAAGCTGTAAGTTTATTTCTTAAACTTTGATCTCGTAAAGGAATTACAATTCTGTTATCCTTCGAAAACCCAAGGTCTTTTGTTTTCATATAGTTCAGCTGATTATAAATAACAGCCGTACATACGATCAACACAACTGCAATTGAAAACTGCAATATTACCAATATGTTTCTCAACATTGATTTACTTTTTCCTTTAATTTTTTCACCCTTTAGTGCTGAGATGGGTGAAAACGATGACATATAAAACGCAGGATAACTTCCGGCCAGAATGCCAACAAAAAATGAAACACCTACAAAAACGAGTAAAATAAACTGAAGATTTGCACTTATATCAATGCCACCTCTTGTGTATAATAAATTATTAAATGCCGGCATTACAATTTGCACAATAATAAATGAAATGATAAATGCTATAAAACTAAAGAGTAAAGATTCGCCCAAAAATTGACGAATTAATTGTCCGCGAATTGCCCCATGTATTTTACGCATACCAACCTCTTTGGCTCTTTTAAACGAACGTGCCGATGCCAGATTCATATAATTGATGCAGGCAATAAACAGAATAAATAAGGCAATTGCTGAAAATAAATAAACATAAGAGATATCTCCATTGGATTCAATCTCGCCTTCTAAATTCGAATGTAAATGAATACTTTCAAGTGGTTGTAAAAACATATCAAAATTCACCCCCATATCAACCAGTGCTTTCATATGCTGCATTTTAAAATCAGCAAATTTACTTTCAAGTTGTTTATAATCAGCACCCGGGTCTAATAAGATATAATTATAAAGCGATATTGCTCCAAACTGGTTAAGTTGTGCAAATGGTGAATTTGGATCTTCAATATCCATTGATATAATCACTTCAAAATTTATGTGGGAATTTGCTGGTGCGTCTTCAATAATACCTGTGATTAAATAATTTGTTTCACCACGAAGTTTAATGGTTTTACCTACGGGGTCTTCTTTCCCGAAAAATTTATGGGCAATTCCTTCGGTTAAAACAACGCTTTTATTCGCACTCAAAACCTTATCTTTTTCTCCCCTTAGCAGTTTAAATGAAAACACATCAAAAAATGAAGTATCAGCATATAAAAGTCTGTCTTGATAAAATTTCTTTTCTCCTACTTCAACCAATATATTATCATTCGAAGGGTTAATTCGGGTTGCTGCTATTACTTCGGGGTAATCCTTAGCCAATGTTGGCCCCATTGGAGCAGAACTCATGACTAAATTCATCACCTTTCCGCCAATTTCAGCATCTACTCCTACTCTATAAATATTCTCTGATTTTTCATGAAATTTATCAAAACTTATTTCATGAAAAACATAAGTTAGAATTAGGATACAAACTGACATCCCAATGGCCAGTCCTCCAATATTAATTGCAGAATAACTTTTTTGACGAAATAAAATTCGTATTGCGGTTTTAAAATAGTTTGTGATCATCTTTTTTTAACGTTTAAAATTTACATAGCTAATGTAAAAATACCTTTACAAAGCTTAACTTAAAGAAAAGTTAAACTGTGTTAAAGGTATGTTAAAACAGACGAATGGGATTGATAATTATTACATAAAAAAACGGGAGCAAAACCCCCGTCTCAGTAATCGATTTGTTATAATTTTTATTCGTATTTGATGGCATCTACCGGATTAGAGGTTGCTGCTTTTAATGACTGT
>JAOZQX010000312.1 GCA_029931995.1 Bacteroidales bacterium | reverse complement strand
CTATGAAAAGTTATTTATTAGATATCGTTAAATCTCCTATTTAAAAATCTTTAAGACTTATCTAACATATTTAAAATTCCGTCCTAAGAAACGAGCTTGTTCGCCTAATCCTTCTTCAATACGAAGTAATTGATTGTATTTTGCAATACGATCTGAACGGCTAGCTGAACCTGTTTTAATTTGACCAGTTCCTAAAGCTACTGCTAAATCAGCAATGGTTGTATCTTCAGTTTCGCCAGAACGATGACTCATTACAGCAGTATAACTATTACTCATCGCCATATTAACTGCTTCGATGGTTTCAGTTAAAGTTCCAATTTGATTTACTTTAATCAAAATGGAGTTGGCTATATTCAGGTCAATTCCTTTTTTCAAACGCTCAGTATTGGTCACAAATAAATCATCCCCTACCAATTGGATTTTATCACCCATTTTATCGGTCATTAATTTCCATCCATCCCAATCGTCTTCATCCATACCATCTTCAATCGAAATAATAGGATATTTATTAGCCCAATCATTCCAAAAATCAACCATTTCTGCCGGACTTAATTTATCACCAGTTGACCATTTAAGGTGGTATTTATTTTCTTCTTTAATAAAGTATTCTGAAGCTGCCGGATCAAGAGCTAAACAAATATCTTCACCTGGACGATAGCCTGCTTTTTCAATCGCTTGTAAAACTACTTTTACCGCTTCTTCGTTTGATTTTAGATTTGGAGCAAATCCACCTTCGTCACCAACATTGGTTGAATAACCTGATTTTTTTAAAACAGCTTTCAGATTGTGGAATACTTCTGTTCCCATGCGAATGGCATCTGAGAATGTCTCAGCACCAACAGGCATAATCATAAACTCCTGAAAATCGATGCTATTGTCGGCATGTGAACCACCGTTCAAAATATTCATCATGGGCACCGGTAAAGTGTTTGCATTTACACCACCAATATAGCGGTATAAATCCTGACTGGTTTCCATAGCAGCTGCGTGTGCACAAGCCAGCGAAACACCTAGAATGGCATTCGCTCCTAAATTAGCTTTATTGGGTGTGCCATCCAGTTCTATCATGCGATGATCGATCTCATTTTGATCGGAAACATAATAGCCCTGCAATTCTTCATTCAAAATGCTATTAACGTTTTGTACAGCCTTTAAAACACCTTTTCCAAGGAATAGTCCCGGATCCTGATCGCGAAGCTCTACAGCCTCATGAATACCTGTGGAAGCTCCGGAAGGAACAGCTGCCCTCCCTTGTATTCCATTATTGGTTATTACTTCAACTTCAACAGTAGGATTGCCTCTTGAATCCAAGATTTGGCGTGCATGTACATTTATTATTTGACTCATAATATTTTTTTTAAGCTGTCAAAAGTAAGAATTTTTAAATAAAAAAAAGGATAAAGTGCAATACTTTATCCTTTCATTTGAATGTAAGGTCAAGCTTATTCTTTAGTTTCTTCCTTATCGTCCGTAGCTTTAGCAGAGGATGGCTCTTCAGCTTTTGGTTCCTCCTCTTTCTTCTCGGCTACAGACCCTTCAGTTGTTTCTTCTACTTTCGCTTCTTCCTCTTTTAGCTCTTCTTTTGCTTCAACTACTTCCTCATCGGCTGGAGTTTCAGCAATTACTTCTTCTGTTGATTCTTCAACAGCTACATCAGTAGCAGCCACAGCAGCTTCGTCAGTAGTTTTCTTTCCACCTCTTCTACGGCGAGAAGATTTTGGTTTAGCAGCAGCATCTTTCAACAGATTTTCGTTATAGTCAACCATCTCGATATAACACATTTCTGCATTATCACCTAAACGGTTTCCTGTTTTTAAGATACGAGTGTAACCACCCGGGCGATTAGCCACTTTTTGAGAAATCTCTCTGAACAGCTCAGTAACCGCTTCTTTGCTTTGCAAATAGCTAAATACAACTCTACGTGAATGAGTTGAATCATCTTTTGATCTGGTGATCAAAGGTTCAACATATACTCTTAGGGCTTTAGCTTTGGCAACAGTTGTCTTGATTCTTTTATGTAAGATTAAAGAAGTAGCCATGTTTGCCAACATTGCTTTTCTATGAGCAGTCTTTCTGCTTAAGTGATTAAATTTCTTACCGTGTCTCATTTTCTATTATTCCTTATCTAATTTATACTTAGCTGTATTCATCCCAAATTCAAGGTTTTTCGTTTTCACCAATTCCTCAAGCTCGGTCAATGATTTTTTACCAAAGTTTCTGAATTTCAACAGATCGTTTTTATTAAAGGTAACCAAGTCACCTAAAGTATCAACGTCAGCTGCTTTCAAACAGTTCAATGCACGAACTGAAAGATCCATATCAACTAATTTGGTTTTCAATAATTGCCTGATGTGAAGCGAGTTTTCATCAAATTCTTCAGTTACTGCTTTTTCTTCCGAATCCAAAGTAATTTTCTCATCAGAGAATAACATAAAATGATGGATCAAAATTGTAGCAGCTTCTTTCAATGCTTCTTTCGGGGGAATAGATCCGTCAGTTGCAATTTCAAAGACGAGCTTTTCGTAATCCGTTTTTTGCTCAACCCTGTAATTTTCAACTGCGTATTTTACATTAATAATGGGTGTATGAATCGAATCTAAAGCAATAGTATCAACAGATGCACTAAGTTTTTTATTCTCTTCAGCAGGAACATATCCACGACCTTTCTCGATGGTCAAAGTCATTGATAGTTTTACTGACGGATCCATATTACAAATCAGTACATCAGGATTTAATACTTGAAATACCGATAAAAATTTT
>JAOZQX010000311.1 GCA_029931995.1 Bacteroidales bacterium | reverse complement strand
ATGTTGGGTAAAAATCTTTGTCCACAACCAATTGTACCATTGCATGAGATTCCATTTCACCCTCATTATTTTCCCAGCCAAAGGCATAGCCGGTAATATTTTTTGAAGGAGCCGAATATGAATATGAAACTGCATTGATGCCGGAATAATTCTTTAGCTCATTTTTTAAGCCTGCAACACGTGTTTTTAATTTATCATCCCGTACATTAATTATTAAGACATTGTCTTTCTTAAAACCTAAATCTTTATTAATAATAAAATTTAGTTGAGAATTCATCAAAAATGCCAGCGCAATAACCATAATAGAAATACTAAACTGGAGCACAATTAAAACATTTCTCAATAATGACTTCGAAGCACTAGAAAGCTTTTCCTCTTTTAATGCTTTAATAGGTCGCAAACCTGATAAGTAAATGGCAGGGTAAATACCAGACACAAAAGCGATAACAAGTAATAATACAACCGAACCAAGTATTAATAGGGAGTTATTGAATATATTCATTTGAAGTTCTCGACTAATAAGTTCATTAAAGTTTGTAAAGCCTAGAATATATTCGGCAAGTCCAAATGCAATTATAAATGCAATTAAAGTAGTAATGAATGACTCGCCCAGAAGTTGTAATGCGATTTGAATACGTTGACTCCCCAATACTTTTTTCAACCCAATTTCTTTTGCACGCATTCCTGCTCTGGATGTAGCCATATTGATATAATTAATACATGCCAATAACAAGATAAATATTCCAACATAAATGAAACTATTTAAAAATTGTTTGTTTTGTTGAGAATACTCAGAATTAATTTTTGAGTCTAAATAATAAGATTTCAAATTATCTAATAGTGGAACATATTTAATTCGTTCTGCACCCATATCACTACCCTTGAAATTCTTATCATAAAATTGCTGAAACGAATCATAGAAATCCTGTTCAGTTGTTCCTTCTTCCAATAAAAAATAAATCACATAGGCCATCGTTGATCCAAAATCAGCCACCTTATCAGATTTAACTTCAGCGTCTTTATAAATTGTAGAAAAAGAAAGCAGAGCATCGTACTCTACCTGTGAATTTATTGGAGTATCTTCAACAACAGCTGTTACCTTAAACAAGCCAATATCTCCTACTTCCATAACTTCTCCAATTGGATCCAAACGATTAAAATATTTTAAAGCTATACTTTTTGTAAGAACTATTGTATTTGGATCAATTAAACAATTCTCTGAATTTCCTGAATAAAATTTTGTGCTAAAAACATGGAACATATCCTCATCAGCATATAAAAACTCATCCTCAAACACTCTCTTTTCATTTGCTACCACTAAATTTTCACCGGTTTGTCCAAATCGCACATAAGATTCTATTCCAGGAATATTTTGCTTTAAAATGGGTCCAACGCCCCTACAGCAAATTTGCTGAGAGTTTGTTCTTCCACCAATTGTCATTTGCACACCATACAAATAAATACGTTCAGCTTTTTTGTGATTTGAGTTATAGTTAATCTCATTTTGCACAAAAAGAAGTGTGATGATAGAAATGGTTATTCCTATGGATAAGCCAACAATATTCAAAAAGGAGTGAAATTTGTCTCTTAAAATAAATTTGGATGCATGCTTTAAATAATGTTTGATCATAACTTTAAATTTAATATTAATTTTAATTGCATTTGCAATAGGCATGCCATTATTTACAACACCCTGTAATAGTGAATAATATAATTACATCGAACTTCTACTTACAATTTACCTTACTCATTTATAGTTTGTTTTCGAGACACATATTGTTCGTTATTGAGACAATTATCATATATTTGTTAAAAATATTTTTATGAATAAAATTGAGGGTAATATTTTAATTGTAGATGATGACAGGGATGTTTTAACCACAGCAGGTATGTTCCTAAAGCAATTAACAACTGGTATTACGCGAGAAAACAACCCGAAAAATATTATTGATCATTTAAGCAGTGAATCATTTGATGTTATATTGTTAGACATGAATTACACTGCCGGAAAAATTGATGGAAAAGAAGGAATATTTTGGTTAAAGAAAATATTAGACTTTGATCCGAATGCGGTAGTGGTAATGATGACTGCTTACGGAAACATACAAATAGCAGTGGAGGCCTTAAAAAGTGGTGCTATTGATTTTATTGTAAAACCCTGGGATAACGAAAAATTACTGGCAACAATTAATTCGGCGCTTGAATTAAAAAAGAGCAAAGATGAAATAAATCGCCTGCAAGAAACTCAAACACAACTAAATAAAGATATTCTTAGTTCTTCCCAAATCATTGGTAATTCCATATCAATTCGTAAAATATTTAATATGGTTGACAAGGTAGCCCCTACCGATGCAGATGTACTTATACTTGGAGAGAATGGAACTGGAAAGGAATTATTAGCACGTGAAATTCACCAAAAATCTACCCGTAATACCAAAGCTTTCATCAAAGTTGATTTAGGCTCTTTAAATGAAAATTTATTTGAGAGCGAACTTTTCGGACATGTTAAAGGAGCATTTACCGATGCGAAACAAGATAGGGCCGGTCGATTTGAGATGGCTAAAGGTGGAACTATTTTTTTGGATGAAATTGGAAACCTACCTATTAATCTTCAATCTAAGTTACTGACGGTTTTACAGCAACGAAAATTGTGCAGGGTGGGCTCAAGTAAAGAAATAAATTTAAATATCAGATTGATTTGCGCTACCAATCAAAACTTATTAAAACTTATTGAGCAGGGACTTTTCCGAGAGGATTTGTA
>JAOZQX010000310.1 GCA_029931995.1 Bacteroidales bacterium | reverse complement strand
TGGTTGAGAAATTATAACCCGTACTAACCAATTCGGGCAAAACAATTAAATCTGCATCCTTAGCCCGATCCAAAAAAGGATCCAAGCGTTCAATATTTTTATCAATATCGCCTAATGTTGGATGAAACTGAATATATCCTGCCTTAATCATGATTTTAGTTTCTTATGATCTCAAATTCCCCATCAGCACCAAATTTGATGATTGTTGATGGCTTAACCTTATTAATTGAATTTTGATATAAGTTAACTGTAAAATCAACCTTGTTTTTTATTTCCTCGGAGATTTTACTAAAAATCAAAGGGGTTGATTCAGAAGATAAATTTGCAGAAGTTGAAACAATTGGTTTCCTGAATGCTCTGATAAGCCCATTGCAGAATTCATTTTTGACTATCCTGATTGCAATACTTTTATCGGCAGCAATTACATTTTTAGCCAAAGCTTTAGCATCCGGATATATAATTGTTAAAGGAGTATCCATACTGTCAATTAAGTCATAAGCAATATCCGGAACTCTTTTCATATAATAAGAAAGCTTATCGGCTGTATCTAACAGCACAATTAAACTTTTACTCTCGACCCGTTGTTTTAATTTATAAACCTTTTGTACAGCTTTTGCGTTGGTTGCATCACAACCAATTCCCCAAATAGTGTCGGTAGGGTACAAAATTGTTTTGCCCGCCTTTAAATACGTAAGTGTTTCTTTAATAACTTCCTTCATCACTTTAATCTTTCCGAATTTTCGACATTAAACTTATACTGCAATATTATATTCACGAAGAGCATCATTCAAGGAAGTCTTCAAATTTGTTGATGGTTTTCTTTTACCAATAATCATCGCGCAAGGCACGTTATACTCGCCGGCAGGGAATTTTTTTGGATATGAACCGGGAATCACAACCGAGTATTCAGGAATTACGCCCTTCATTTCGATGGGCTTTTCGCCAGTAACATCAATTATTTTTGTTGAATTGGTAATCACCACATTCGCTCCCAATACAGCCTGTTTCTTAATATGCACTCCCTCCACAACAATACATCGTGAACCAATAAAACAGTCATCTTCAATAATTACAGGAGAAGCTTGAACAGGCTCCAAAACACCTCCAATACCAACACCGCCACTCAGGTGAACATTTTTCCCAATTTGCGCACAAGAACCAACAGTTGCCCAGGTATCAACCATGGTACCCGAATCAACATAAGCACCAATATTTACATAAGAGGGCATCATAATAACACCTTTTGCCAAATAAGCTCCGTAACGGGCTACAGCATGAGGAACAACACGAACACCTAATTCATCGTAATTTTTCTTCAAAGCAATTTTATCGTGAAACTCAAGAGCTCCCACTTCTATTTTTTTCATGCCTTGTATTGGGAAATACATTAAAACAGCTTTCTTCACCCATTCGTTCAATTTCCATTCTACAATCTTATTTTGAGCATCAAACACAGGTTCGCTAACCCTAATATGACCTTTATCGAGCATTTCTATAACTTCACGAATAGCTTCCTGAGTTTTTGTATCTCTCAGTAAGTCTTGGTTTTCCCAAGCTGTGTCTATGATTTTGCGTAATTGTTTACTCATATGCAGAAATGTTTATTCAAAATTAGACAAAAAACGGACAGATTAAAATACTTCTTCGTAATTTTGCATCCGACAAAGTATAAATTTGTTTAAGACTGAAAAAATATGGGGCGAATAATGGCTATCGATTATGGGCAAAAAAGAGTTGGGCTTGCGGTTACCGATGAGCTTCAAATGATTGCCAATGCTTTAACCACTATTCACTCCAAAGATATTTTCGTTTTTTTATCTGAATACCTTAAAAATGAAAATGTGGATTGCGTTGTTATCGGCGAGCCACGAAAAATGAATAATGAGAGGTCGGAATCAGTAAAGTTTATTGATCCTTTTGTAAAAAAATTAAAAAAAGAATTTCCTGAAATGCAAATTGAACGTTTTGATGAACGTTTTACTTCTAAAATGGCCTCGCAAGCTATCCTTGAGTCGGGCTTAAAAAAGAAAGATCGACAAAATAAAGCTCTCATCGACAGCATAAGTGCAACAATAATTTTGCAGTCATATTTGCATTCAAAATCAGGAGGACTATAAAAATTATGATATACCCAATAGTAGCATACGGACATCCGGTATTAAAAAAACGAGCCGAAGAAATTGACTCTGATTATCCAAAATTAAAGGAGATTATTGAGAATATGTTTGAAAGCATGCAAGAAGCCGTGGGGGTTGGATTAGCAGCACCTCAGGTTAATTTATCCATTCGTTTATTGCTAATTGATGCCGAATCGTATGGTGACGAATATCCAGAAGCCGAAGGATTCAAAAAAGTTTTTATTAATCCTGAAATAATTGAAGAAAATGGTGAAGAATGGGAATTCAAAGAAGCTTGTTTAAGTGTGCCTGGAATAGCAGAATTTGTGAGCCGCAAACCCAATATTAAAGTTCGATATCAAGATGAGAATTTTAATAAAGTTGAAGAAGAATACGATGGGATGATTGCCCGTATTTTTCAACATGAGTACGATCATTTAGAAGGTGTTCTTTTTGTTGATCGAGTGAGCAACTTAAAGAAAGTTTTGTTAAAGAATAAGCTCAAAGATATCATGACAGGAAAAACAAAAACTTCCTATAAAATGATTTTACCACCTAAGAAAAGGAAAAAATAAAAAAAGGAGGCTGAGAGCCTCCTTGTTTTATTATAATCGTAAGTTTATTTTGCACAACTAACAGCTCGTG
>JAOZQX010000023.1 GCA_029931995.1 Bacteroidales bacterium | reverse complement strand
AATCGGTTTTTATTATGCATTTTTATTTTGTCCAGATGACCAACAATATCCGGTTTTTGTGTTTCAATCATTTGATTGCTTTGGTGGTAAAAAGCAGTAACTGCTTTGCGAATATCATTGTCAAAAACATCTTTCAAACCATTGTCATAAGTTTCCATCTTCGGCCCATCTGTAAACCAAAGTTTTCCATTATCCGGATTCCGAACTAAATGCACCGATCCAATAATATAATCCAGATTAATCTGCTCAGAAAAAACGGAGAAATCGTCTAGTATTTCAGGAATATAATCAAATTCGAGGGCAAGATAAATTTCAATCTGATCTTTATATTTTTCCTGCAAATCACGAATCTCCATCGCATAAAAATGAAGTTCACCTTCAGGTATCGAAAAACCATTTTCGAAAGGAAGAGGTGCGTGTCCGGAAAAACCTAATGACTGAAAACCAAGCTCAATGGCTTTTTTTACATAATCTTCAGGGGGTTCTTTTCCATCGCAATAATTCGTATGGGTGTGCAAATTAAATAATTTCATTTTCTAATCATCAAAAACCGGATCAACATCAACTACTTTATAAACTTTATCACCTCTACGAATTACACTTTTCACCGGAATAGAGCATACTTCGCCTTTTTGAGTTTTTTCTACTTTTTCCAATTCTACTCTAATCTCAGTAAGCTTATCTTCATAAACACCGGTAGTGGGTCCAATTATTTTAATCTCCTCTCCTACCGCCATATTTTGGGTTTCCATTTTTACTTCGGCAACACCTAATTTTGTAAAATAATTTGTGATTTTACCAACATAAATTTTGCGCTTGCTAGCTTGTGAGCCGTACTTCTCAGTCCATTCGCCCAATGTTCGGCCTAAATAATAGCCATCCCAAAAACCACGATTATAAACCGATCCAAGCTTTTGGTTCCATTTTTCAATATTCTCTTCCGTAAAATTATTTTCAAAATATGCATTTACTGCTTCTCGATAACATTCAACTACTGTTTTTACATACTCGGGAGAACGCCCCCGACCTTCAATTTTTAAAACACTTACTCCTGCTTTTAAAATTTTATCTATAAACGAAATCGTATTTAAATCTTTGGGCGACATGATGTATTCATTATCAACCTCCAGTTCAATACCCCCATCTTTATCCTTCACCTGATATGGTCTGCGGCACACCTGCAAACAAGCACCACGATTTGCAGACGAATTCATAGTATCTAAACTTAAATAACACTTACCCGAAACAGCCATGCATAAAGCTCCGTGTGCAAAAACTTCTATTTGAATTAAATTGCCCGAAGGTCCCGTAATATTTTCTTTAATTATTGCATCGGTAATGGCCTTCACCTGTTTCAAATTAAGCTCTCGGGCAGTTACCATTACATCAGCAAAATGAGCATAATATTTTACCGCACCAATATTGGTTATATTGGTTTGAGTTGACATATGAATTTCCATTCCAACTTCATTGGCATATTGAATTACACTTTGGTCGGAAGCAATAATTGCCGTAATCTCATTTTTTTTTGCCGCATCAACAATAGATTGCATCAAAGGCAATTCGTTATCATAAATAACAGTATTGAGAGTTATATAAGTTCGAATTTTATTTTTTTTACAGATATCAGAAATTGTAACAAGATCGTTCAGCGTAAAATTATTGGAAGATTTGGAACGCATATTCAGTTGCTCAATCCCAAAATAAACCGAATCGGCACCTCCCTGAATTGCAGCCGTTAATGATTCGTACGAACCAACCGGAGCCATTATTTCCACATCTTTTGCAGTCATATTTTCGAAATTTTATACAAAAGTAAGGGTTTCATCTACAAATCAGACAAATAAAAACAAGCAATAAGTAATAATCTGTTTATTTTTGCGACTAATATTATCTAATCATTAAAAATCAAATTATGAAATTTAAGAACTATCTTTTTGTAGCTGTTTTTTTAATAGCGGCTCAAAGTGTTATAGCAAACCCTTTATGGATGAGATACCCCTCCATCTCACCTGATGGGTCAACCATTGTATTTTCTTACAAAGGTGATTTATATTCTGTTTCAAGTGAGGGAGGCGAAGCAAAAATTTTAACCGCTCACGAAGCCTACGATTTTCGTCCGGTTTGGTCGCCCGATAGTAAAACCATTGCTTTTGCATCAAATCGTTTTGGGAATTTCGATATTTTCACAATTCCTGCAAGCGGAGGTAAAGCCACACGCATTACTTTTTATTCTACCGGAGAATATCCCAATGGTTTTACACCAGATGGAAAACACATTTTATACTCTTCCTTAATTCAGGATAATCCGCTTAATGTTGAATATCCTGCTCGTACATTGGATGAGCTATATATGATTCCGACAAATGGTGGTCGCGAAAAACAAGTGCTTTCAACACCTGCACAATTTGCCAAATACAATACCGCCGGTGATAAAATCATTTACCAAGATTGTAAAGCATTAGAAAACCAATGGCGTAAACATAACATACAAGGTTTTGCACGCGATATTTGGATGTACGACTCAAATTCAGGAAGCCACACCAAGCTTACTACCTTTAAAGGTGATGACCGCTGGCCTGTTTTTGCAAATGCTGATAAAGATATTTTTTACCTAAGCGAACAATTTGGCGATTTTAATGTTTGTAAATTCTCGCTTAACGATCCTACAAACATCACTCAGTTAACACATTTCGAAAATCATCCGGTTCGTTTTTTAAGCATTGCGGATAATGGTACTTTATGCTTTGGTTACCACGGCGAGCTTTATACTTTACAAGAAGGGCAAGAAGCGAAAAAAGTAGAGGTGAGTTTAATTCTTGACGATAAAGAAAATGACACAAAATTTATGCGACTAACTTCAGGAGCAACTGAGATGAATGTATCGCCCGATGGTAAAGAAATTGCTTTTATTGTTCGTGGAGAAATTTTTGTTACCTCTGTTGAATACAATACAACCAAACGTATTACCAACACCTCCGAACAAGAACGCTCGGTAAGTTTCAGCCCTGATGGCAGGAATCTTTTATATGCCTCGGAAAGAAACGGTAGTTGGAATTTATATCAAACCAAAATTGTACGCGATGAAGAATTAAATTTTTCAAAATCTACTTTATTAGAAGAGGAAGAAATTTTGATTACTAACAAAGAAACCTACCAACCTACTTATTCGCCTGACGGAAAGGAAATTGCTTACCTTGAAGAAAGGATTATCCTTAAAGTGATCAACCTTAAAAACAAAGGTATTCGTACCATTATTAAAGGAGATTACAATTATTCTTATACAGATGGGGATCAACATTATGATTGGTCGCCCGATGGAAAATGGTTTTTAATTGATTTCACTGAAATGCCTAGATGGCCTTACACAGATATTATTTTGGTTGACGCCCAAGGACAGAAAAACATTGTAAACCTAACCCAAAGTGGCTATGGCGATGGAAATGGAAAATGGATGATGGATGGAAAAATGATGATTTGGTCAACCTCCCGTCATGGTATGCGTAACCACGGTAGCTGGGGCGCAGAATCAGACGTTTACGGAATGTACTTTACACAAGATGCTTATGATCGTTCTCTTTTAAATAAAGAAGAATTTGAGTTGTTGAAAGAGCAGGAAAAAGCTGAAAAGGATAAAAAGAAAAAAGAAGAGAAAGACGACGAAAAAGACAAAAAAAGCAAGAAAGATAAAAAGGACTCCAAAGCTAAAGAAGACAAAAGTATTAAAATAGATTTGCTAAATATTGAAGATCGCAAACGTCGCTTAACTATACATTCGTCTCGCTTAAGCGATATAATTCTCTCTAACGACGGAGAAGATCTTTATTATTTAAGCCGTTTCGAGGGTGGGTTTGATCTTTGGGTTAACCATCTTCGCGAAAATAAAACATCATTAGTTACCAAATTAAGAGGTGGCGGTGGCGGATTACAATTCGATAAAAAAGGCAAATACTTATTTTTAATGAATAGCAACCGGATTATTCGTATTGATCCAAAATCAAAAAAACAAAAATCAATTTCTTATCGTGCCGAATTTAATCTTGATCAAACAGCCGAGAAAGAATATATTTTCGAACATTTATGGCGTCAAATCAAGAAAAAATTCTACGACGAAAACATGCATGGTTTGGATTGGGATTTCTATAAAAAAGAATACGAAAAATTTATTCCTTACATAAATAATAATTTCGATTTTGCTGAAATGTACAGCGAAATGCTCGGAGAATTAAATGCCTCTCATACAGGCGGTGGTTATCGTTTCAGAGATCCCAATGGAGACCAAACAGCTACTTTTGGGATTTTCCGCGATTGGAATTACACTGGCAATGGAATAAAAATTCTTGAAATTATTGATAAAGGGCCTTTCAATAACGCAACAACTAAAGTAAAAGCGGGTTGTATTATTGAAAAAATTAATGGCAACACCCTGTTGGCTAATGAAAGTTTTTATCCATATTTAAATCACCAGTCAGGTAAGCCTGTATTGATTTCAGTATTTAATCCTACCACCGAAGAACGTTGGGAAGAAATTGTAAAACCAATAGGAATTAGAACGGAAAGTAATCTTTTATATCAACGTTGGGTAAAAATTCGTCGTAAGCAAACCGAAGAACTCTCAGGAGGCCGTCTTGGCTATGTGCATGTTAAAACAATGAATAGTACTAGTTATCGCGAAGTTTATTCTGAAATCTTAGGTCGCAACCTCACAAAAGAAGCTCTTATTGTTGACACACGATTTAATAACGGAGGTTGGTTGCATAACGATCTGGTTACATTATTGGGAGGAAAGGAATATATCAAATTTCAGGGAAGAAACACCGAAATAATGGGTGGTGAACCTTTAGATAAATGGTATAAACCTTCTGCGATAATTGTAAATGAAGGTAATTATTCAGATGCTCATACATTCCCCTACGCCTATAAAGCATTGGGTATTGGCAAAATCATTGGAATGCCGGTTCCGGGTACCAGCACATCGGTATGGTGGGAAACCCTGCAAGATCGCTCCTTATACTTTGGAATGCCACAGGTTAAAAATATGAGTCTTGATGGTAAAGCACTTGAAAATCAAGAAGTGGTTCCGGACTATATTATCGATAATTTACCTGATGTGGCTGTTACGGGTCGCGATCAACAATTAGAAAAGGCTGTTGAGGTATTACTCGAAGAACTTGACAAATAATAATCAATAGAAAAAATCTTCCCGTCGTTTGACAGGGGGATTTTTTCTATTTTTGCACAAACCTTGTAACTATGAGAAGAGTTGACACGTCTTATCTTTCAACTGATGAGTGCTGGAGTATTCAAATCAATGGTCTTTTGCATTGTCAAAATTGTAAATGGACTGGTATTAGCGCTTGTGAAGGAAAAAATATTGTAAAAACACATCGAAATTCGAAAGGTTATAAAATTGGCGAAAAGGGAATAATAACAACTGATTACGATTCAAATTTCGACCAATTAAAAAAGCACTTATAAATCAATTAATCTAAAACCAAAAAATTATGAGAAGAAGTTATATCTTAGGCGTCCTATTTTTAATACTTATGACTCCTACAATAAAAGCCGAAAATACAGAGCAAAATCCATTTTTAGTGGAATATGATACACCTCATCAAACCATACCATTTGAACAAATTAAAATAGAGCATTATACTCCGGCACTTGATATTGCTTTAGAAAAAGCTTATGCCGAAATGGATGCTGTTATTAACAACCCCGAAGAACCAACTTTTGAAAACACCATTTTAGCAATGGAAATGGGGGGTAAACTATTAGGTAAGGTTACCCGCGTAATGTATAATCTAAGTGGTACAATGGCAAGCCCCGAATTAATGGCATGCTTGAGAGATGCATCTCCTAAATTATCAAAATTCTCAAGTGCTATTTCTTTAAATCCTAAACTTTTTGCAAGAGTTAAAACACTTTATAACAAAAGAGATGAATTGAATTTGGATCCCGAAAGTCTTAAACTCTTGGAAGATTCATATTTAGGTTTTCAACGTAGCGGAGCTAACCTTGAAGGAGATGATAAAATTCGCTATGCTGAAGTAAATGCAGAGCTTTCGCAACTATCATTAACTTTTGCCGACAATTTATTGAACGAAACCAATGCATATACACTCCACCTTACAAAAGAAGAAGATTTATCAGGTTTGCCATCTTATGTTATTGAAACTGCAGCTCAACTTGCAAAATCAAATGAAAAAGAAGGTTGGATGTTCAGTTTACAATTCCCAAGTTTTTTTCCTCTTTTAAAATATGCAGATAATCGTGAGATTAGAAAAAAAATATATTTTGCAAATGCGACTAGAGCGAATAAAAACAATGAATATAACAACCAAGAAGTTGTAAGAAAAATTACCACTTTACGTTTAGAACTTGCTAACCTTTTAGGTTTTAAAAGCTATGCAGACTATGTACTTGACAGGCGTATGGCTAAATCGGCTAAAAATGTAAACGATTTTATCAACGAATTACATCTTGCATCTAAACCAAAAGCAAAAGAAGATTACGACGAAGTTTTAGCTTATGCAAAAAAACTTGGTTTTAAAGGTGAATTTAAAAATTGGGACTGGAGTTATTATACCGAGAAATTAAAAGTTGAGAAATTCGGTTTTAAAGAAGATGATATTAAACCTTACTTCCAATTAGAAAAAGTAACTGAAGGTATTTTTGGCCTTTTCAAAACACTTTATGGCATTACTTTTAAAACAAATCCAGAAATTCAGGTTTATCACGAAGACGTAAAAGCTTTTGAAGTATATGATGAAGATGGTTCATTCCTTGGTGTTTTATATCAGGATTTCCATCCGCGTGCAAGTAAAAGAGGTGGTGCATGGAGCAATGATTTCCGCCCGCAAAGTAATGTGAATGGTAAATTTGTTACACCACAAGTATATATCGTTGGAAACTTTACAAAACCAACCGAAACTACTCCTGCCTTAATTACCCACGGCGAATTGCAAACATATTTACATGAAATGGGGCATGCTCTTCATGGCTTATTTGCAAACACAATTTATAAAAGCATGTCGGGAACCAGTGTATATTGGGATTTTATTGAACTCCCATCAAACGTACATGAAAATTGGGCCTTTGAAAAAGAATGGTTAGATACTTTTGTGGTACACTACCTAACCGGTGAAAAAATTCCTGATGAATTAATTGGAAAACTAATTGAAGCGAAGAACTTTCATTCAGCTACAGGAAGTGAACGCCAGTTAAGTCTGGGTATGTGCGATATGGCTTGGCATAGCATTACTGAACCTGTTACCGGTAGTATTAAAGACTTTGAATCAGATGCAATGAGTCGTACTTCATTATTTCCACGTATTGAAGAAACTTCAACCAGTACGGCATTTGGTCACTTATTTAATGGTGGTTATGCTGCAGGTTATTACAGTTATAAATGGGGCGAAGTTTTAGATGCTGATGCTTTTGCTTATTTTAAAGAGCATGGAATTTTTAGTAAAGAAATTGCTACAAAATTCCGTGAAGAAGTTCTATCAAAAGGTGGAACAAAACACCCTATGGAATTATACGTTAACTTCCGTGGACAAGAACCAAAAATTGATGGTTTATTGGAACGCTCAGGATTGAAATAATCAATTTTTAAACAATACTTAAAACAGCCGGCATTTATTTGTTGGCTGTTTTTTTATATTTTTATCAAAACTCAACATCATGACATTCATCAATTTTAATACCCGAAAAAAACTGAAGATTTGGGACGGAATTAACGGTTCAATTTATCATTCTGAACAAGCAACCTTTGGTCATTTTATACTGGATGAGGGAGTTGCTCTTCCTGCTCATAATCATCCTCACGAACAATGGACACATTTAATTGAAGGTGAACTTGAATTTGACATTGGAGGTGAAACTCAAATAATGACACCCGGAATGACAGCCTTTATTCCATCCAACGTGGAGCATTCGGGAAAAGCCATTAAAAAATGTAAAGTTATAGATTGCTTTCTTCCGGTTCGTGAAGATTTTGTAGAATTGGAGAAAGATACCCCCTAATAAGCTTTCTTTAAACCTTCAATAATTTCTGCATCAACCCAATACAAAGTAGCATATCCATTTTGTGGAGATTCGTATAACTCTATCATTTCTTCATATGTTTTTCCTGCAAAATCTTCAGCATTGTACGAACGATATGAGGAAAAGAACAAGTACTGGCCGTCGGGACTTAAGGATGATCCAAAATCGCTATACCACGTATTTATATTTTCACCAAGATTTACCGGGGCTGTCCATTTTTCTTCTTCCTTAAATGAAACATAAATATCCATCAGGCCTCTTGGATCATTTCGATTAGAGTGAAAAAGGAGATAAGAACCATCAGGAGAAATACAAGGATCACTTTCATTAAAAGGTGTATTTATCAAATCCAAGACAACTGGTTCCACATAAGCTCCATCAACATATTCGGAAAAATACAGATCCCAATTCCCATCCCTATTTGATTGAAAATAGAGATTATTATCGGCATCCAAACTGGGGTTTCCTTCAAGGTGCTCTGAGTTTATTGGAGATCCAATATTGATCGGTTCCGACCAAACTCCATTAATTTTTTTTGTAATCCAAATATCTAATTTATTCTCGGGTGAACCATTTACCGGTCTCTTTGAAGCAAATAAAAATTGGGTTCCATCACTATTAAAACAACCTCCAAGATCTTTATATTTTCCAGAAAATGGAGCTACCTCAGGTGGCACCCACCGATCGTTAATTTTCTTAATTTGAATAATTGTATTAAACTGATAATTTATATCGGCCATCACATAAAAAATTTCATCTTCTTTGGGTGAAATGGCTATAGCATGCTCATGAAATCCCTTTGATATAATTTCGGGAGCGAAAATTTCAGGTGATTTTCCAGCAAATTCCTGACCGAAAAAGTAACTATCCTGGTTATTACTTTTCTCTAAATCCGTTAAACATTTTATTCCTAATAAAATAGCAATGGATAGTATAATTAATACATTGAGTTTTTTCATCTTTACCAATTTAAATCAAATAATTCATCAATATTAAAAGTCACATACGATGATTCGGGAGCATGATTTATTCCATCTGTAAATGCAATATGAATTAATCCCTTGTTAGGCTCAAAAACAACGCTATGCATACAAACTAATTCGGGGATTGGAGTTTGTTGAAGAATTTCTATAGAAATATTTTTTGTTAATAATGGGTCTATTCCATCCTTTATATTATTCATACGGTCGATTAATAAATTATATCTCCAACAATCCTGCATAGGGGTGTGTCGTAAACGAAAATGATTGGCGCTTATAATAAATTCATCGCCTGCTTCAGGGATTCTTATTTCAAATCCACCATTATCATTTGTAACCCCATCAAATTCTGGAACAATGGCCGCATAAGATACATTATCATTTGGCCAGGAAATCATTGGTGCACATCCCAAGGCAGAGTGGTTTGCTTGAAGTATAGAACTAATATCTGCCTCAATACTAACTATCGTAGCATTCTCTACAAATAACCTATGGATTAAATTATCGGGGGTATAACCACTTTGAATATCCGGATCTGAGCTATTTACATCCTGCTGAGAAACAGTTATACCTTCTTCGTTCATACCTGTTGTACACCCAATTTCTCCGGGCCAATTAATTGAAATCCACCCTTTTTTTCCGGTAACATTCGGGATTCGAATTATAACAAACTGAGTGTTTAAAAATGCGGGCACTCTGTCAAAATCCATGTTTCTTCCCGTAATAGTCCCCCCGTCCGAAGTTAAACTTCCCCATGCACTAAAAGATGAGCAGGCTACTCGTGCAATATCACAGTTAAGTGCTTTTAAATCATTAAGTGTTAAATTTCTATTTAGTTCCTCAATAAACACCCTATTCTCAGCTGTTCGAGCTTCCATTCCAGCCAGCATTCCCACAAGTTCCTGGGTATATTCATACGGGATGTTAAATCGTTGAAGATGATTTTCTAAAAGTAAATTCCACTCATCCGCTGAAATATTCAGCTCTTCATCAGTAAGTGCATTATTCAAAAGATTAACAATATTCTCGGCAAGCATATACCCATATGCATAGCCCATATCATGATAAGCTCCCCATATTTTAACGGCAGTTAAACCAGATACTACTTCCAAATTTCCATTTATTTCCCCCGTTTGAGGAAGCCAAGTATTTGTCTCATTTACTTCATTTACTACTTCATCTTTTTTACCACAAGAAATAAAAATCAGTAAAATAATTATGATAGAAATTTTTATCGAAACATTATTTTTCATTGCAAATATTATTATTTATTAGTTTATATTTTTAATCCATACTTCATCGTTTCCTGTACGGTTTGAAGAAAAGGCTATTTGGCTGCCATCGGGCGACCAGGAAGGATACATGTCATCGCCAGTACTTACAGTTTGCCTTGTGCTTTGGCCTCCATCTGAAGAGATGGTATAAACATCAAAATTCCT
>JAOZQX010000022.1:1934-10507 GCA_029931995.1 Bacteroidales bacterium | reverse complement strand
ACAGCAGATTTTGCAAAAGAGCTTGGCGTAAATCCGAAGGGTGTTTATGTTGCAACGGTAACTGAAACCGGAGGTGCAGCATTGTCAGGGATCGAAAGTGGCGATATTATTGTAAGTATTGATAAAACGGAAGTAAACAGTACTTCACAGTTGTTGGAGGTTATTGGCCAGCATCGTCCGGGGGACAATTTGAATTTAATGGTATTAAGGAATGGAAAGCAAAAAGTTTTTAATGTTCTTCTTCAAAATGAAAATGGAACAACCGGATTGGTTCATTCACAGGAAAGCTTTACGGTAGAGCGTTTGGGAGCTACTTTTGAGCAAGTGCCCGATAGTGATAAAAGTCACTTGAATCTGAAGAATGGTTTGAAAATTATTAATCTAGATAAAGGATTATTGAGTAATGGAGGAGTTCGTGAAGGATTCATAATTTTAAGAATTAATAATATTTTGATAAATTCAAAGAAAGACGTTGAACTGGCATTAGCCAATGCTAACGACGGATTTTTAAAAGTTGAAGGAATTTATCCGGATGGTATGCGAATAATTTACGGTTTTGAGCTTTAAATTATTTGGAATTATTATAAATAATTAGCAACTTTGTAAAAAATATTTCGTATAAGATACTTACTAATAGATTTTTCCTTATATTTATATAGATTGTATAAACCTAAGACTACCCTAACTATAAGAATCTAAGCGAATCAAACCATATATATGAGACAATTAAAAATCACTAAATCAATAACTAATAGAGAAACTGCTTCTCTAGACAAGTATTTACAAGATATTGGAAAAGAAGAGTTGATTACTGCTGAGGAAGAAGTTAAACTTGCACAAAAGATAAAAGCTGGGGATCAAATCGCTTTAGAGAAGTTAACGAAAGCAAATTTACGTTTTGTTGTTTCGGTTGCCAAGCAGTATCAAAATCAGGGTTTAAGCTTACCTGATTTGATTAACGAAGGTAATTTGGGTTTGATTAAAGCAGCACAGCGTTTTGATGAAACTCGTGGGTTTAAGTTTATTTCTTATGCTGTTTGGTGGATTAGGCAATCAATTCTACAAGCTCTTGCTGAGCAATCACGGATTGTAAGATTACCTCTAAATCAGGTAGGATCATTAAATAAAATCAAAAAAATATCATCGCGTCTCGAACAGGTTTTTGAACGTGCACCATCATCAGATGAAATTGCAGAATCATTGGAAGTGCCTGAACACAAAATTGAAGCGGCATTAAAAATTTCAACAAAATATGTTTCAATGGATGCTCCTTTAACACAGGATGAGGATTTGAAATTCTTAGATGTGTTTGTTACTGAAGATAACATGCCCACTGATTCGGGCTTACTTAAGGAATCTTTAGGTAAGGAAATTCAAAGGTCATTGGCAACTTTATCGGACAAAGAAAGAGATGTGATTAATTTGTATTATGGAATTGGCACCAACCATGAATATACCCTTGAAGAGATCGGAGCTAAATTTGATCTGACCAGAGAAAGAGTTCGTCAAATAAAGGAAAAAGCGATACGTCGTTTAAAGCACAACTCTCGAAGTCGTTTATTAAAAGTTTATCTCGGAGAATAAACGAATTTTAGATACTTATTAACATAGGATTGCTGAAAAAATCTTTTTTTTGGTAATCCTATTTTTTTTATTTTTGGATTCATTAGTCTGATTAGTGCTTCTTAATTTATTAATATTTAATTAATTAAACTCCACCATTATGAATGTACCAACTGATAATAATTATCAATACGAGGAATCTCTGAGTCAATGGTTATGTGATGAAAAAATCGCGAATGAATTGATTGCCATTTTGGGGCAATTGTTTTACGATAAGTCAGTAGAGTTGATTATGCACAGAAGTCAATTGCTTGATCGTGCAGCAAGTGCCATACTTTATAAACATTCCTATGCCGAGCGGATTGTAAATAAGATATTGAAAGTTCAGGATTCGTTGAAGTTAGCAGAAGCTATTTTGAAAGCTGATATTGTTAATGCACGTATTGATATAGGTCGTTTAAATTTTGAATGGACTGAGGATGGAAATAAGTATAATTCTGTTGATGAATTTATCGCAGATAAATTAGCAAACCTTATAGGTAAAAAACCAACTTTTGACAAGCCTGTAGATGTTGTATTATTTGGTTTTGGACGTATTGGGCGCTTGGTAGCCCGTGAGCTTATAATTCAGGGAAATGGTAACCAGCTGAGAGTTCGTGCTATTGTTGCACGTAATAATTCTGGTGAAGCACTTCGAAAAAGAGCTTCTTTGTTCCGTCACGATTCGGTTCATGGACAATTTAGAGGTGTTGCTGTTGAGAATATTGAAGATCAAATTTTGTATGTAAATGGAAATAAAATCCATATGTTGGAGGCTAGTAACCCAGAAGATATTGATTACACTGAATTTGGAATTAATAATGCTTTGCTTATTGATAATACTGGAATTTTCAGGGATGAAGAAGGTTTAGGTCGTCATATAAAAGCAAAGGGTATAGCAAGGGTTTTACTAACTGCGCCAGGTAAAGGAAATATTCCAAATATTGTTTACGGAGCAAATCATCTCAATCACAATCCGGATGATTATAAAATTTGGTCAGCTGCTTCTTGTACCACTAATGCTGCTATTCCTGGTTTAATGGTGATTGAAAATAATTTGGGAATTGAAAAAGGTCATCTAGAAACCATTCATGCTTATACAAATGACCAAAACTTACTGGATAATTTTCATAAAAAAAATCGCCGTGGACGTTCAGCACCACTCAATATGGTAATTACAGATACCGGTGCTGCAAAAGCTGCTGTTAAAGTTATTCCAAGTCTTGAGGGAAAATTAACTGGGAATGCAGTTAGAGTTCCAACCCCTAATGTTTCATTGGTTATCTTGTCTTTAACAGTTAAAAAACAAACCAGTCTTGAGGAGGTAAACGATATGTTTTTAAAAACATCTTTAAGTGGTGGTTTAGTTGAGCAACTTCGTTACTCAAATTCATATGATGCTGTGTCATCTGATTTTGTTGGTGATTCTGCGGCTTGTATTTATGATAGCCCTGCAACAAAAGTTTCCAAAGATGGAAAAAATGTAGTTATTTATTTATGGTACGATAACGAATTTGGCTATACTATGCAGGTAATGCGCTTGGCAAAACACATTGCTAAAGTTAAAAGTTACAGATACTATTAATATTTTATATTGGAATATTACGAGGTATATCTCAGGATTACCTCGTAATTTTTTTATTTTTGCATACAAATTAAACCCTTAGGGGTGTTTTTTGTTTTTAGGAAAACCTAATTATCATGTCTCATACAAAGTATATCTTCGTTACTGGTGGTGTTACTTCTTCTCTCGGAAAAGGAATTATATCTTCGTCACTTGCAAAATTATTGCAAGCCAGAGGATTTAAAGCAACCATCCAAAAATTGGATCCATACATAAATGTTGATCCCGGTACATTAAATCCTTACGAACATGGCGAATGCTATGTTACTGATGATGGCGCAGAAACAGATTTGGATTTAGGACATTATGAACGTTTTTCAAATGTACCGACTTCTCAGGCAAATAACGTTACTACAGGGCGAATATACCAAACTGTTATCGACAAAGAACGAAAAGGAGATTATTTGGGCTCAACTGTACAGGTAATTCCGCACATTACGGATGAGATAAAAAGAAGTATTAAGATACTTGGTGAATCAGGAAAATACGATTTTGTGATAACTGAGATTGGTGGTACGGTTGGTGATATCGAATCACTTCCTTATGTTGAGACTGTTCGTCAGATGCGATGGGAATTAGGTGAGGATTGTGCAGTTATTCACTTAACGCTTATACCTTATTTAGCGGCAGCTGGCGAATTAAAAACAAAACCAACTCAACATTCTGTAAAAACATTATTGGAACAAGGGGTGCAACCTGATATTATTGTATGCAGAACAGAACATTCATTAAACGAGAGTATCCGAAGAAAAATCGCTCGTTTTTGTAATGTTTCTCCCAGTTCGGTAATTGAGTCAATTGATGCTTCAAGTATTTATGATGTACCTGTGCTGATGAGAAATGAAGGGCTGGATGTTGAAGTATTAAACAAAACAAATACCCCAATTGGAAAAGAACCCGATTTGAAAGATTGGGAAGAGTTTTTATATAAGTTGAAAAATCCTTCGAAAGAAGTTAATATTGGTCTTGTTGGAAAATATGTGGAGCTAAAAGACGCTTATAAATCAATCAATGAAGCCTTTGTTCATGCTAGTACTCGAAATGACTGCAAAGTAAATGTTGTTTTAATTCACTCCGAAGAAGTTTTAGATGAGAATGTAGATGAGAAATTAAAAGACTTGGACGGAATGCTTGTTGCTCCTGGATTTGGAAATAGAGGGATTGAAGGTAAAATTACAGCAATCCGATATGTACGCGAGAATAAAATTCCATTTTTAGGTATTTGTTTAGGAATGCAATGTGCTGTTATTGAGTTTGCCCGAAATGTTTTGGGATACAAAGATGCACACTCTACCGAGATGCTTGAGAAAACAAAACATCCTGTGATAGACATCATGGAAGAGCAAAAGAAAATTAGTAATTTGGGAGGGACTATGCGTTTGGGAGCTTATCAGTGTAAACTAGATAAAGATTCGAGAATATTTGATGTTTATGGTGGTATTAAAGAAGTTAATGAACGGCATCGCCATCGTTATGAATTTAATAATGCTTATTTAGATGAGTGTAAAACAGCGGGTTTAATCCCTGTTGGTGTAAATACAAAAAATAATTTGGTCGAAATTGTAGAATTGAAAGACCATCCTTGGTTCTTTGGAGTGCAATTCCATCCCGAATATAAGAGTACAGTTGCCCAGCCACATCCTATTTTTGTAGATTTTGTAAAAGCAGCACTGGACAATAAGTCATAAAAAATAAAAAATATTGCTTGGGAATGGTTTTTGATGATACCGAATGATCAATCCTGATTAAAGAAAAATTTGAATAAATGAATAAAAATAATATTATAGGTCTTTTGATAATCGGAGCCATATTTGTTGGCTGGAGCATGTGGATGACCCCATCAAAAGAAGAACAGCAAAGACAAAAATTTGTCCGTGACTCAATTGCACAGGAATATCAGGCAAAACGGGTAGTAGAAGAGGCAGCGGCTCAACTGCGAAAAGAACAGCAAGCTCAAGCTGAAACTCAGCCCGGAGCACAGCAAGCTCAAAGTGTTGGAAATCTCGAAAGCTCATCACAAATTGACAGATCAAAATACAGTGTTTTTGCTAATTCTGCTATTGGCGAAGAAAAAACTATTAAAGTTGAAACCGATGTATTGAAACTTGAGTTTACCAATAAAGGGGGGCGGGTTTTATCAGCAGAGTTAAAGGATTATAAAACCTTTGATGGCCAACCTTTAATCTTATTTGATTCTGACACAACCAAGTTTAATCTCTCATTTTTTGTGGGTAATCATTTACTGAATACTCAGGATTTCTATTTTCAGCCATTTTGGAATGACAGATTCATGGAAGGGAAAGAAAATGTTGAAATAAGTGGCGAGGAAGAATTGACATTCGGCTTACGTCTTTATGTTGATGTAGATGATATTTCATTTAATCAGGATAAATACATTGAGTATTTATATACCATTAAAGGTGACAATTACATGGTTGATTATGCAATCAATTTTGTTGGAATGAGGGATGTGATTTCGCCAAATGCTAACTTCCTTAATCTTGAATGGGGTTTAGATCTTAGAAAACAGGAAAAAACGGTCGATCGTATGAATGGTTCGACGATTTATTATAAATACCTTAATGATGATGTTGATTATCTCTCCGAAACAAATGACGATGAGGAGGAATTAAGCACAAAGGTTAAATGGATTTCATATAAGCAACGTTTTTTCACATCAACTATTATTGCGAAAGAAAGTTTTAGTAATGCTGAAATTATAACCTTAACTAATGAAGAAAAAGTTGAAGCTGGAGGAGATGCTCGTTATTTGAGATCGATGTATTCTGAAATTGGACTGCCTTATGAATACGGTATTGACCAAAGTATTCCAATGGCATTTTATTTTGGCCCTAATAAATATAATATCTTACGGAAATACAAAATGGATTTGGAACGACAAATTCCTTTGGGATGGAGTTTCTTTTTGCTTTCGTGGGTAAATATTTATGCAGTTATTCCTGTATTTAACTTCTTGGGAAGTTTTGGTTGGAATTATGGTATAATTATTCTGGTTTTAACCATCTTGTTAAAAGTTGTTTTATTCCCTATTGCTTACAAAACATATAAATCAACAGCTAAAAAGCGGGTGCTAAAACCTGAGATCGATGAGCTGGCGAAAAAATTCCCCAAGAAGGAGGATAGCATGAAAAAGCAACAGGCAACCATGGCACTGTATAAAAAAGCAGGCGTAAATCCGATGGCAGGTTGTGTGCCTATGCTTTTGCAAATGCCTATACTTTTTGCAATGTTCCGCTTTTTCCCGTCTTCCATCGAGTTAAGACAACAACCATTTTTATGGGCAACCGATTTGTCATCTTATGATTCAATATGGACATTCCCTGATGGGTTTAAAATTCCTTTTTATGGCGATCATATTAGTTTATTTACTTTGTTGATGACAGTATCTACTATATTCTACACAAAGCTAAATAACCAAATGATGGCTTCAAACCAGCAAATGCCGGGTATGAAGACCATGATGTACATGATGCCCGTTATGTTCCTTGGTATTTTTAATAATTATGCTTCGGGTTTAAGTTATTATTATTTATTAGCCAACTTAATTACATTTGCTCAGATGTACTTGATCCGTCAAACAATCGATGAGAAAAGAATTCTGGCACAAATTGAAATAAATAAGAAAAAACCAGCTAAGAAATCTAAATTTCAACAGCGATTGCAAGAAGCCCAAAAGAAAAGAGGAATACCTCCGAAACGTTAAAAATTTAAAGGCCATCTGTTCGGGTGGCTTTTTTTATTTTGGCTGGATTTTTGTACGAAAATACTATCTGTTTGTCGATTTGATAAGCAATAGAATAAAATATTTCGATAAATTTGTCCTGTAATATACGTGAATAATGAGATCAATTTTTGTTTGTCTGATAGCTTGTTTTGTTAGTGTTAATGTTTCTGCGCAAACGCTTAAAATTATTAATAGTAAATCGTTAACTCCTCTGGAAGATGTTGCTGTTTTTAACATAGATAAAAGCAAATCTGGACTTACAAATGCCGACGGAATACTGGATGTTTCGATTTTTGATTTGCAGGACACCCTTATTTTTCAGCATGCCGGTTTTTATGAACGGATCTTATCTTACACTTCGCTTGAATTGCTAAACTATGTGGTCAATCTTAATGAAAAATTGATTGATCTTTCAGAGGTCGTGATCTCTGCCAATAAATGGGAACAGAATAAAAGCGAGGTTCCCAATAAAATTACTTCTATCGGACAGCGTGAAATTGAAATTTACAACCCACAAACTGTAGCTGATCTGCTAAGTTACTCGAATGAAGTATTTGTTCAGAAAAGCCAGATGGGCGGAGGTAGTCCTATGATCAGGGGGTTCTCAGCCAATTCAGTGCTTTTAGTGGTTGATGGTATTCGGATGAATAATGCAATTTACCGCAGCGGGAATCTGCAAAATATTATCACCTTGGATCCAAATATTATGGAAAATGCTGAGGTTGTTTTTGGTCCGGGTTCCATTATTTATGGTAGCGATGCATTGGGTGGGGTTATGGATTTTCATACGAAGAAAGTTCGCCTGAATGCACCTGATGAAAAAAAATATACCATAAACTTTTTGAGTCGTTTTGCAACAGCGAATTTTGAGAAAACTTTTCATGTAGATGTAAATTATCATGGAAAAAAATGGGGTTGGTTAACTTCGGTTTCGTTGAGCGATTTTGAGGATTTACGTCAGGGTTCCAGGGGCTTGGAGGAATTTGACCGCTTAAATTATGTAGAGCGGATAAATGGGATCGACCAAATACTGAGTAATTCAAATCCAAATATTCAGAAACAATCTGGATATAGGCAATTAAATTTCTTGCAGAAATTCAGGTATCGCCCAAACGATAATTTTGACCTTAATTACACTTTCTATTTATCCACTTCCTCAGATGTTCCTCGGTATGATCGCCTGATTCAAACTAATGATGATAATTTAAGGTATAGTGAATGGTATTATGGACCTCAATTCTGGATGTATCATGCATTGAATTTGAAGTTACAAAAAGCTACTTTGATTTATGATGCTGCTCAAATAAATATTGCGTATCAAAATGTTGAAGAAAGTCGCTATAGCCGAAAGTTTGGCAGTGAAGAGCTAAAATCGCAAATTGAGAAAGTAAATGTTTTTTCACTAAATATGGATTTTGACAAAACAATAGCTAAGAAAACAACTTTTTTTTATGGGTTTGAAGCGCTTTACAATAGAGTGAATTCAGAGGGTTTTAATGAAAATATTGTGAATGGTTCGATGGAAAACATTGCTACGCGATATCCTGATGGCGGAAGCAATTATTATGCATATGCTGCATATTCCAGCTTCAAGTCTAATGT
>JAOZQX010000022.1:329-1911 GCA_029931995.1 Bacteroidales bacterium | reverse complement strand
GGTGCGCGTTATAGCTTTATAAAATTAAATTCGAGTTTTATCGATAAATCGTTTTTTAATTTTCCTTATGACGAAATTAATATTAGTAATGGCGATGTAAATGCAAGCCTTGGCTTGGTTTATCGTCCTGATCAATCTTCTCAATTTAATTTTAATTTGTCGAGTGGTTTCAGGGCTCCTAATCTTGACGATGTAGCCAAAATATTTGATTCTACACCGGGCAATGTTGTTATGCCTAACGAAGACTTAAAGCCCGAAAAGGCATACAATATTGACCTGAGCTATATTCATAGCTTCTCAGATAATACTTTTAATGGCTTAAGTCAAATAATGTATGATGGTGAGTTAAGTCAGGTTCAGGCAATAGTAAATGCCGGAAGTGCAAATGTGTATGGTGGAAGTTTTTCGTTAGATATAGATTTAACACCTCAAATTAAATTTCATACCGATCACACTTTTACTTTTGGAAAAGATAATGATGATAATGCTTTGCGTCATGTTTCACCAATTTTCGGTAATGCAGGGCTTATTTACGAAAAAAACAGATTTTTTGTTGATTTCTATATTAATTATAATGGAAAAATTTCTTTTGAAAATTTAGCTCCTTCTGAAAGGGATAAAGCATACATTTATGCTATTGACGATGATGGAAATCCATATAGTCCCGAGTGGTTAACTCTTAATATAAAAGCCTCGTATGTCGTGTCTGACAACCTCTCTTTTTATGCGGGTTTCGATAATATTTTCGATAAAAGATATCGCCCATATTCTTCCGGAATATCTGCTTCGGGAAGAAATTTTCATATTTCAGTTCGCTTAAATTTTTAGGTTTTACACCAACTAAACCTCACTAATCTTTCTAGTTTTGAGGTTGAAAATACTGATTTAAAAGTCAGAAAATTTGCCAAACCATTTCAATTTGGATTGATTTTTTTGTACTTTAGCAAGTTAGTGTTGAACTACTTAAATTTCATATGATGAAAAACATAAAACTAATACTACTCGCAATTTTGTTTGTAGCAATAAACCATTCTTGTAATAAATTCGATCAAGAAGCGCCAACTACCCCTATTAATGAGGGTTTTAGTATGACTGATATAGATGTTCCTAATGGGTTCGACTGGAAAATGACAACCGATTATGAGTTTTATATTTCTGGTGGTGTAGGTGAAGTAGTAAAAATTACTTCTGTGGATGAAACAGTTGTTTACCATAAAGGAACCTATATTCCTGAAAATGGGAGCTACAAAGTTAGTTTGCGTATTCCGAGCTCTGTGAATACAGTTAAAATTAATTCTGCTAGTGTTGATTTAGGCGGAACCGTCATTAATCATAATTTATCAACCAAAGCAGGTTTAATAAATTATACTTTAGAGTTTGATGGAGTTGATGATTATGTTGATTTAGGAGACATTGCAGAATTGAATAATGTAGCCACTTTTACTGTTGAAGGCTGGGCTAACCAGACATTAAATACTGCTGATGAATATATTTTCAGAAAACGTTCTGATCATAATAATGATATTAGGGTAAGAACAGATGCCGGGACACTTTATGTCGAAGTGGGAAATGGATCCGATTC
>JAOZQX010000022.1:0-319 GCA_029931995.1 Bacteroidales bacterium | reverse complement strand
ATTATTCAGCAACCTTAGATATTGGAGCAGGAGTTACTGGTTGGTTTCATTGGGCTGTTGTGTATGATGGAGCAGGTGGGACTGATGCAGATAGATTAAAATTATATATTAATGGTAACACTACACCAATAACCTTAGCATTCACTGGAACAATTCCAGCAACAACATCATCCAGTCTTGCTGGCGATAATGCATCTCTCTCAATTGCTGCATTAGCTTTTACTGGCTATATGGATGAAATTCGTATATGGTCAACGGCTAGGACTCCCACAGAAATCAATGATAATTACAACATATTGATTGATGGTGGTTCAGCAGA
>JAOZQX010000309.1 GCA_029931995.1 Bacteroidales bacterium | reverse complement strand
AAGGATGATTTTTGTGCCATCAACAGAAGCGTTAATTTCCGGAAAATCTTTCAGGGCTTTGGCAGCTGCATCAATAAAAATCGGAGTGAAGGTGATTTTTTCACCCTCTCTTTTTAGGAATGAATCTTTTATTTTATTTCGCCAGTTTACAATATTTGTTACGTCTGTATCAATAAAAGAAGTAACGTGTGGCGAAACTTGTTTAGACATCACCATATGGTCGGCAATAAGTTTTCGCATACGATCCATCTCAATAATCTGATCACCACCTGATGAAGTAACCGCCGGAGCTTCAATTTTTTGAACCTGAGTTTTCGAGCTTTTGCGATTCTGAATAAAATCTAAAATATCTGCTTTTGTAACACGCTCATCTTTTCCACTTCCCGAAATACTGTCTAATTCTTGAAGTGAAATAGCTTCTTTTTTTGCAATGCTTTTCACCAATGGTGAGTAAAACCGATCTGATTTGTATTCTTCCTCTTTGTGTGCTGTAGTTTCTTTTTTATTATCTAAAGCTATAGAGGGAGTTGGTGATTCAACCTTTTTGTCAACTTTTTCTTCAATTGTTTCAGTTTCAACTGAACCTTCACCTTCTACTTCAATCAAAGCAATCACTTTCCCAACTTCAACAACTTCTCCTTCCTGAAATAATAATTTTACAAGTTTCCCTTCAACCGGAGATGGAATCTCTGAATCAACTTTATCTGTGGCAATTTCAACGATGGCATCATCTTCTTCAATCTGATCGCCTTCCGATTTTAGCCATTTGGTAATGGTAGCCTCTATAATGCTTTCGCCCAGCTTGGGCATTATAATTTCAAATTTGGCCATTATCTTATTTTTTTTAAATTAGATTGTAATTCTTTTGCAAAGATAATGAAAATTTTCCAATCTGGAATAATTCTAAATAAAAATATAAAAATTGGCTTATCAAGCTCTTAGGAGGTGTAAGTTGTATTGCTTCCCAGTATGGCAAAGCTTTTTTCTTGGGCGAATTTATAATCAATTGCTAAAGATTTTAATTCCGACATTTTATTCAATATGTTTTCCAAACCTAAATTATTGGTGCAAAATATTACTTCATCAATTCTGTATATTTTCAGGATGTCTTTTAATTGTGCGAAACTACCGAGAAATCCGGGATGCCTTTTAATTGTAATGTCAGGAGTGATATTTCCAATAAATCCATTTTGAATTTTATAATCCTTAAGAATTGTTTGTATGTGTTTACATTCTTGTTCCGTTCCAACTACAATAATTCGCTTATTTTTTAAAGTTCTTGTTTTTATTGGGTGTAATAAATTAGCGGACAGAAAACCTGCAAAACGTAATAATAAAGCAAAAAGTGCTTTAAAATAAATAGCAGTATTTATTACGAAGAATAGTGATTTATAACTCTTTTTTGAAAAATGTTTCTTCGCAAAAATTAGCATGGCTTTATAAAAAACAAAGACATAATTTATACTGCTTTTTTTAGTGCTTTCACCTTTATAATGAATAATTCGGGTTTCGGAGTAATAATAGTTCTTATAACCGGCTTTTGTAATTCTGTAGGATAGGTCAATATCCTCACCATACATAAAAAAAGCTTCGTCTAAGAACCCAATTTTATCAAGCACACTTTTTCGTAAAAGCATAAAAGCTCCCGATAAAACCTCAACTTCATGTGTCTTATCTTGGTCGAGATTTCCAAGATGATATTTGTTGAACAGCTTGGATTTTGGAAAAATTCTAGATAAACCTGAAAATCTGAAAAAGGCAGTTGTGGGTGTTGGAAACCCCCGCTTTGATTCGGGTAAAAACTTTCCTCTTCCATTGATTAATTTTATTCCTAAACCTCCGGCATCTGGCTTTGTATCCATAAATGCGAGAACTTTTTGAAAAGTATCATCTTCTACTAGAGTGTCAGGATTTAAAAGTAAATTATATTCACCTTTGGCAATTTCTAATGCCTGGTTATTTGCCTTTGAAAAGCCTACGTTTTCTTTGTTGAAAATGCTATGTACATTAGGGAATTTTTGTGCAAGCATTTGTTGCGAACCATCGGTCGAATTATTGTCAACAACAATGATCTCAGCATTGATTTTATTTAGAGCTTTTATGACAGACACCAAGCATTGCTCGAGGTAATGCTTAACATTGTAATTAACGATTATGATGCTCAGTTTCATTAAAAATATTTATTAAAATCCGATTTGCAGACCCAAATATCCGATAATAAATCCAACTATTAGGTTTACTAATTTAACTAATAGGAATGAGCGTTTTGACTCAGCTAATAATGGAAGTGCTCCATGTCCGTCCTGAACAATTGAATTGGCGATTAAAATACTGAAAGGAATGGTGCCTTGCGCAAATAGTAAAATGAAAATATAATGTGGCCCCGATTCAGGAATAATCCCAATAAGTATAGCGATCAGCAGAATTGAAATCATGTTTTGTTCTATCCAATCATGAATATCAATATAGTTACTTAAGAAATGGATAACTAACAAAGCTCCAAAAGTCCATAAAAATATTTTTAAAAAGTGTTTTTTGATGATATGCCCCCAAAGATGATCTTCCAGAAAATGGTCGTTAACGGTTGAAATAATGAAAAGAGCAATAAGTGATACGATTAAAAAACTAGTCGATATCCAATTCCAATCTGATTCGTTACCATGGCTTTCGTGGTTATGACCTGCATGCATATCGGCTTCATGGTTATGAACCATTTCAATTTCAGCGCCATGCGAAGGAATAATGTCATGGCTGTGTCCGAACTCCCCACTTATTAATC
>JAOZQX010000308.1 GCA_029931995.1 Bacteroidales bacterium | reverse complement strand
AGCTACTCCGAATAGGCCAAAGGCGGCAAAACGTAATAAATCTTTACGTTCAATTTTTTCTTTTATAAAGAAAAAATGAATCAGGTTGAAAACGATCATGGCAGCCAATACCCTCAAAAAAATGATGCTGCGCGGACTCATAAAATCAGGCATAATGCCTTTGGCAATCACATAATTTAAACCATAAAGTACATTTGCTCCTGCTAAGGCTAAGTGGGCTCTAACTTGATTCATTTTTATTATTTAGCTTGATTTTAGTTGCATTATTTCGAATAAAAAGACTCCAAGAAAAGGGCACATAAAGTTAATATGACAAAAACCCCAAATCTCAATTTTTAAATCTCAAATAAATTTCAAGTTCCAATATCAAAACTCCACACAAAGAAAAAAATATTTTGGTTATTGTGTTTTGGATATTATTTGTTTTTTGTAATTTGTTATTTATGATTTAATCTGAAACGAGTTCAGGATGACGAATTGTGATATTTAGAAGGGTAAATCGTTTTCTGTTTCAGGCGGGATATCATCCAAAGCCGGTTGTGGCGGTATGTCGCTCCCTTGTTCTGTAGCAACTTTTTCAAGACGCCATGCTTCCAAATTGGTGAAATAACTTACACGGCCATCTTTTTCCCATTTTCGGCCTTTAATATTAAAATGAACTTTGATATCTTCATTCAAATTATATGGATCAATTAAATCGCACCTGTCTTGGCTCAATTGAAATTTAATGACTTCTGTGAATTCTCGCCCTCCGGCATTTTCCACTTTCTCAATTACGAATTCACGTTTTTTAAACGTATTTGTTACTTCTTGTGTGTTAAATTTTTCGGTTAATTTTCCTGTAATCTCAAAGCTCATAATTTGTGTGGTATTATATTTTCTAAAAGTTAAATTCTGTAATTTATCACTGCTATTTTTTTTGTCAGAAGTTGGAAGTCGGAAGCATGAAGTTTTTGATTCGAACTAAAAGACTTCTAGCTTCAAGCTTCCGTCTTCTATCTAATTTTTCACCTAAATTTTTCTCAATAATTGACAATGTTTTTTTGTCCGCCAAACTTAAGCTCTGGAACATTAATATTCGATATTTAAATTATTTTTTTTCCACTCATTAAAAACTGCTTGCGATTCCTCTTTCATAATTTGTTCGGTTGGAATTTTACGACCTTCAATTGGGAGACAAACTTCCTTATAAATTAGTGAATCATCAAAATCGGCTTCGGAAGCATCTTCTCGTCCGGCAGCATAATATAATTTAGCTGGCCTAGCCCAATAAATAGCACCCAAGCACATGGGGCAGGGCTCGCAACTGCTGTAAATCTCACAGTCTTCCAATTGAAAACTGTTGAGGTTTTTGCAAGCTTCGCGGATGGCTACAATTTCGGCATGAGCTGTCGGATCGTTATTGGCTAGCACATGATTGCTGCCTTCTCCAATAATTTTTCCGTCTTTTACGATCACTGCTCCAAAAGGACCGCCGTATAAATTTTTAATATTCGATCTGGCCAACTCAATGGCACGCATCATAAATTCTTTTTTCATCTTTTAATCTTTAATCCACTTTCCTCTTTTGGTCTCAAATTCTAAGGCAATAGTTAGTTTTTCTCTGTAGTCCTCAAAAGGGATTAGTTTAGCACCAAAACTTTTTAATAAAGGCGTTTCCATTTGAGCATCTACCAATTGAAATTCCCATTCGGTTAATTGTTGCATTAATGCATGAAAAGCAATTTTTGAGGCATCAGTTTTATGATAAAACATGGATTCGCCAAAAAATACTTTACCTATGGAAATCCCATACAGTCCACCAACCAACTCATTTTCAAAATAACATTCAACCGAATGTGCAAAGCCAAGCTTATGTAATTTAATGTATGCTTGTTTCATCTCATCCGTGATCCAGGTGCCATTTTGGTCGCCTCGTGGAACCTGAGAGCAATGCTCAATAACTTTCTTGAAATCTTTGTCAAAAGTAATGCTAAATTCGGCTTTTTTTATTTTTTGTTTTAAACTTTTTGAAACTTTAAACTCCTCAGGAATTAAAACCATTCGAGGATTTAAGGCCCACCATAAAATGGGTGATCCTTTATCGTACCATGGAAAAATTCCGTTTGAGTAAGCCAATAATAATCGCTCAACGCTTAAATCTCCACCCATTGCCAGTAAGCCGTCTTTTTCTGCCAAAGAAGGATCGGGGAAAACCAATTCATCGGTGAGCTGGTAAACCGGCATTAATTCTGAGCTTTTAAAATACAGTTTTTAACAATCTCTGAAACATCCTTAATTTTCTCATCTATAATGATTAGTGGCGGAGCTATTCGGAAGCAAGTCGGGTGAAATAAAAATCGATCCACAATCAGTCCTTCTTCTAATAAAATATCAATAACTTTATTATTTAATTCTTCATCTTTAAAATCAATGGCCAACATTAAACCTGAACCACGGATCTCCTTAATGGCCTCAATTTTTTCCAAGCTCTGAACAAAAAGTTTTCCTTTTCGATTTGCTTCTTCAGCCAGATTTTCTTCCAGCAAAACTTCGAGATTAGCAAGAGCCGCCGCAGCACAAACCGGATGTCCGCCAAAAGTGGTTATGTGACCAAGTGAAGGATTAAACGTGAGTTTGTTCATCATTTCTTTGGAGGAAATAAATGCTCCAATAGGCATACCACCACCCATGCTTTTTGCAAGGCAAAGAACATCTGGAACTATACCTTCATTTTCTAAACAAAAAAGTTTTCCAGTACGTGCAAAGCCCATCTGAATTTCATCGTAAATCAACAAAGCTTCCT
>JAOZQX010000021.1 GCA_029931995.1 Bacteroidales bacterium | reverse complement strand
TTTGTCCTCCTGTAAATGAAGATTGAATTTTGCATTGATGTATTCAAATTCTAATTCGTTTTCCGTTAATTTTTTAAACAAATATTCCGGACCCTCTTCTTTGATAGGTGCTTTAATAATCTTTCGAGTTGTTTTACATGAACTCAAAAACGAAATAATTATTATTATGAGAAGTATATTTTTAAATTTCATCATTACTATCTTATTCAAATAATTTTTTTTCTTTTATTTTTTTCTCCAAGAAATTAGATCCATCACCTAATTCTTTGGCTTTTTTCCAAAATTTTAAGGCTTTCTTTTTTTCGCCCAATTTATAAAGAATATCGCCATAGTGTTCAACCAACTCAGGATTTTGAGCCCCATCAATATCATAGGCCTTTTTAATCCAGACTTCTGCTTCCGGATACCTTTGCAATTTATACAAAACCCAGGCACGAGTGTCCATATTAGAACTATTCTCTGGATCAAGCTCAACAGCTTTTTTCGACATTAAATCGGCTGACTCAAGTTTATCCCCCCTTAAGGCTAGGTAATATGAATAGTTGTTTAAAACCGTTGAATTTTCTGTGTCGTATTTTATTGCATTTTCATAAGCTTCATCAGACTTCTGAATCGCTCCCAGCTCATGGTACGTGTCTCCAAGATAAGAATAAAACTGCGCCATTAAACCCACATTATTCATGGAGTTATTTAAGCCCGCTTTAAAATATTTTTCAGCTTTCTTAAAGTCCTTTAATTGGATATTTCCAAGTCCTGAGATCAAATATGGTAGTGCTTGGTCAGGAAACATTTGAATTGCTTTTTCACCCTCTGAAGCCATTGCTTCAAAATTTCTTAATTCCGACTCAACAATCAACAATAATTCAAACCAGGGATACTGATCTTTATTAATTTCTAATACTTTTTTTAGTAAAACGCGTGCTTCTTCAAATTCCTTATTCCGATAAAGCAAATCTGCTTTTAAAGCCATCGCTCTGGGATGATTGGGATGAGCTTTTTCAACAATCCAAACCAACTCACGCGCCTGCTCATTTTTTGTGGTATAAATTTGATCGGCCGTATAGTAAGACAACAGCACCCGAAACTTGGTTTCCACATCCAAATCAGGATTAGAAAACCCTAATCTCAATTCATTGAAAGCTTTGTCATCATTACCTTTCTTTCTGTAAAAATCGAACAAAGAAATATGAACATAAGTATCATTCGGATTTATTTCAGCAATTTTCTCATAAGCCCATATAGCTTTTTCATTATTATTATTTTGAACACAAAGTTCTGCTAAAAGTGCATAATATTTTACTTCAAAAGAATACTCTTCGATTAATTTTTCAATTTCGCCAATGGCCTTATCAGCCTTTTGCAAGCTCAGATAAAGTTGTTGCTTTTGTAAGGAAATTATTTCGCTTATACCGATTTTACGTTCTAGCTGATCTAATACAAGAATTGCATCCTCATAATTTTGAGCCAATATATAATCATAAGCTAACTGTCGTAAATAATCCGATTTTCCAGGATATTGTTTTACTAATTCTTTAAATATATTCGCGCTCAGGTCAAAATTTCCCTCTGTCTGATAAATAGTGGCTAGAAGAATTTTGTAATAATTATTTTCTGGATCTATTTCTGTTGCCCTAAGGGTATGTTTTTTTGCGTCTTCAATAAGCTGTAGGGAAAGATATAACGATCCTAACTCATACATTGAGGCTGCATCATTTGGGTCATATTTAAGGGATTCTAAATACAGCTTCTCAGCTTGCTTGTATTTGCCCGTATTTTTGGCCAAATTGGCTTCTGCAAATAAGCGTGCACTCCTAATGCGACTTTTTTCAGAAACAGTGCTTTTTGCAATAAATCCAGGTGCTGCATAAATTAATCCAGTGACGCTAAATATTAGAAGCGAAACAATGAAAATAAACCTAAAGCAGCTAAATTGCATAGTTGAAATTTATTATTATAAAGAACGATAATAATTTGTCTTGACCCATTGTCTTTATGAAACATTAACAATTATTGCGTTCATATAATAAAATTATGCGCTAAAATACAGAAAATATAGATTCAAAAACGCTTGTAGATATTCACTGATTAATAAGGTTAGAACTGCTATTTCCGAATGATCCTCTTCAATTCACGTCCTTCGAAAAGAATTATTGAGCTAATAAAAACGATTATCAGAAAAGTATGAAAAGTCATCTTGATAAGCTGATTTTCAATATTTATAGCTGTGCTAAAGAAATAAATAAGAAGTGCTATGGAAATATACAAAGCAATCTTTTTAATATCATAATTAACTTTAAAGTGCTTTCGGCCTATCAAATAAGAAAACAATGCCATAGAAGTATAACAGGCTAAAGTTGCCCATGCCGACCCAATGTATCCGAACATAGGGATCCAAATAAAGTTTAATATAATAGTTAACACAGCACCACCCATTGCCAAATATGCACCATAAATTGTTTTATTTGTTAATTTGTACCAAATCGAAAGATTATAAAAAATACCTAAGAATAAAAATGCAATTAAAAGTATTGGTATTACTGCTGCTCCCTCTCTAAAATTCTCACCAATAAATAAAATTACCACATCCAAATACAACATAATTCCAAGGAAAATAAAGCTTGCTGCCATCACGAAATACTTCATGACCTGGGCATAAATTTCCTTTGAGTTTTTTTCTTTCGCCTGAGCAAAGAAAAAAGGTTCGGCCGCATAGCGAAATGCCTGCACAAATAAGGACAATAATATCGCAATTTTATAACTAGCCGAATAAATCCCTAATTGTGCTTCAGCAATATTTTCTGGTAATAAATATCGCAATAAAACACGCCCAAACATTTCATTCATAATTGCAGCTAAACCTGTTAGCAATAATGGTAACGCATAAATTATCATCTTCTTCCAAATGACAAAATCAAAGCGAAGATTCATCTTTAAAAACTCCGGCAATAAAAGAACTACAGTAATTCCGCTAGCAATTAAATTTGAAATAAACACGTAGGATATTAGCCCAAGCTTAGGATTAAAAACAGTGTCAACAAACTCGAACAAAAATCCTTGAGAATAGTTTTTTAAAACAAATGGACACAACAAAACGAAGAAAAGATTTAGTCCAATATTTATTGCAATATTTATCAGTTTTATTGTAGCAAATCTGGCAGGTTTATTTTCAGCTCTTAATCGGGCAAAAGGTATAGCTGAAAGTGTATCTAGAGCTAAAATAGCTGCAAGCCATTGGATATAATTTACATGATCGGGGTATTTAATCCAAGATGCAATATTGGATGAATATCCAAAAGCAAAGATTAAAAAAATTGTGGTCGTTATAAATAACGAAATGAGCGTAGTATTATAAACCTTCCGCTTGTCTTTAAGCAATTCCGAGAATCGAAAATATGCTGTTTCCATACCATAAGTAAGAAACACAAAAACAAAGGCAACAAAGGAAAACATTAAGATAACTACTCCGTATTCGGATTGGTTAAAAACACGTGTATAGAGTGGAACCAACAAATAGCCCAAAATTCGGCCTATGATGCTTGACAAACCATATACAGCTGTTTGGCCAGCTAATTTCTTAATAGGATTCAATATTCAAATTTTACAGTAAATTTAGTAATTTGAAAACACAAATAAGATAAACTTATAATTTTTCAGCATTGAAAAGAGGGAACTCAATATAAAAAGTAGTGCCAATATTTTCTTCCGACTCAAACCAAATTTTCCCACCCGTATCTAAGACAATGCTTTTAACTATTGATAAACCCATGCCCATACCGCTGGTTTTGGTCGTAAAGCTTGGAGAAAATATTTTCTCTGCTCGCTCTTCAGGAATACCAATTCCGTTATCTTTAACAGACACTAAACAGCTTTCATTTTGTAGTGATAATTGGATGAAAATTTCACCTCCACTCATACCACTAACAGCCTGTATCGAGTTTTTAATCAGATTGTTAAATACCCGAAGCACTTGGTTTTTATCTCCTTCGATCAGATATTCTTTTACCTCCGATTTAAAATGTATTTTTAGGTTCTTATGCTCTTTAAAAAGTCCTAAAGATTTCTGAATAATGTCTGTTAATTCTATGGCTTCGATCTTTTTCTTCGGCATTTTTGCAAAGTCAGAAAAAGCTGAAGCAATCTCCGATAAGGTATCAATTTGTTGAACTATAGTAGTGCTAAAACGTTCTAAATGTTCTTCCCAGCCCGGTGTTTTATCGTCCCACATTTTTTTCAAATACTGAACACTAAGCTTCATTGGCGTTAATGGGTTTTTGATTTCGTGGGCTACTTGCTTCGCCATTTCGCGCCAAGCACTTTCACGTTCAGATTGAGCCAAGAGTTCAGCACTTTTACCCAATTCATCAATCATTCGGTTATATTCATTAATCAAACTACCAATTTCATCTGCACGCTGCCAATTAATTTTTTCGTTTGTTTCACCGAGTTTTAATTGACCAATGCTAGTTCGAATTAACTCTAAAGGTTTAGACATCCGGCGTGATATAAACAAAGTAATAATGATGGCAATCACAAAAAACAATAAATATATATTTACCAGCGCTACAAGAAAGGTTGTAATTTCTTTCTGAATTTCACTCTGACGAGCAAAATATGGAAGGTTTAAATAGGCTATCAACTGGTTCTCTGAATTGCGAAAAGGCAAGTAGGCCGAAAGGTAATTATACCGTCCAATTGATTCATTCTGAATAAATAACAGCTTTTTATCTTTTGTTAAGACCCTATAAGCCTTAGGATGTATCAGCGGCGAAATCAATCCTTCATTAATTATTCGCGGTCTGGATGAAGCGATCATTCTGCCTTCTAAATCATACAAATTTATATCGGAGAAAAACACTAGCGAGAATTTGCTTAACAACGAATTCAAATACTCTGTCATCTCAACAGGTAAACTGCTTTCTTCCGCTAATTTATGCTCAAGTTCTACAAGCACTGAATGTGCTTTTTCGCTCAATATTTCTTTGTTTTTATTATTATTTAAATCAATAAGATAAGAAAGGGTTATCGTTCCAATAACTAAAAACGAAAACAAAATAATGCCTGTAAACGAAACTTGAATCCGTTTTTTGAAACTGAGCGGGGTATTAAAAATCCGTAAAGAAAAATTTGAAGCTAGCGTCAAAACCATTATAAATAGCGAAAACAGAATAAAAAAATAAGAGAATGGGGCAATTTTTTCCCAAAATTTACTTTGAGGCCGGCTTACTATCAATTTGTTATTTTCGCCAAACTGATATATTAAATGGTTATAGCCATTATAATCGAAAACAGCTGAGCCCTTAGGTAGGTCAGCATATTTAGAAAAACCAAGACTGTAGAAATAGGAGCCAAACTTATAAATTAATTGATCGCCATCATACTTGGCAAAAGAATAATTTATAATATCATTCCCCTTAATCTCATGTGATTCATCTGTAAATAATTCGGTATAGCCAACTCCCTCTGGAATAAACTCAGAGATTAACTCAACAAAAATATTTATATCAGGATTGCCATTATTATCCGAGTCAAAATTAAATCGGGCGATGTAAGCATTATTCAGCGTGCTGCTTTTTAAATGCACTAAGGATTCACTTATTTCAACTTCAGCAAAATCCTTAATAAACCCCTCAAAATATTCTGTGCAATTTATCAAATAATCTTCCGGTTGGATGTCTAAAACCTTTGTTGAATCACAAATAGTAACATAGGCTGTGTATTTTTTCCATGCGCCTGCAGAGAATATCCTTTCTACTTTTTGAATAATAATATTTTCAATACTATCTGATAAGGGTTGTTGTAATTTTTCCCTCAAAACCGAGTCAGAATAAATATCATTCTCAATTTCAATAAATTCAGATTCGGCTACAACATCCTGAGTCCCTATTAATTTTTCGGCAAGCGTTTGCCTTTCAATAATTTCTTTTTCTTGTAATATTATTGATGAAAGCACACTCATATAAACCGAAAACAAAGCCAAATAAAACACTAATTGGATCGCATTAAGTTTGGTGGTATTCATTAATCGCATAGATACCAGCAACACAATAAACAGCAAGCTTATATACAAAAAGATAAATGAAAAAAGGTATGCAATGACAAACAAAATAGCTGTAAATATGACTCCAAAAATTACATAATTTTTAGGGCTTAGCTTAAGCTTATTTATTTCACCAACAGCAGCATGTACCAAGAAAAATAGAGCAAGTGATAATATACATAGAATTAAAAATATCAATACACTTATACCAGGATTTGTTATAAAATCGTGACCAAACTGAAAAGTGAGCTGAGAATTTTCAAATAAACTTACCACTAAAGTCTCAAAAACAAATAAGGCTACGACTGCTATGATTAGCAGCATTATTGCCCTTGTAATATTAGATTTTGTAACTACTACATCTAACAAGGCTCTTTTTGTGAATAACACATAAATGGCAAATAAAATGAGTGCAACAGTTGTAAAATAACTTGCTATTGAATTATGAAGCTGATCCGCGAAAATTGCCGGCGAATAGAGAAAAGAATCGAATAAAATTCGTGGGCTTTTAATATAATTTATGAGGATCCAAATTATAAAGATATCAGCAATTAAAAATAATGGAAACAACCATTTTGGTTTAATGCTAGCTGCAAATTTTTCGTAAAGTTTCTTGATAACAATTAGAATCAGGAATAAAAAAACATGAAATAAAACAAATAATATGTAGGCCTGATTCTTTACAATATGCTCGTTATCATTTCTGAGGATTGAAAACAAGAACTCACCATTTTTATCCCAAATATTATAATCATCCTGCTCTAATAAAATCTCGTAATAACTATTTACTCGAAAATCCGAATTAAATGATTCTACCAAAAATTCATTATTATAATAATACTCTGATTTTATAGGAATAAGGCCTATAAGAGTGTATTCGTTATGCTTTGAAAAGACCGATTTATACCATCCATTATTTAATTTAATAACGGGATAGCCTTCAATATCGATGTTTTCAACAGAAATTAAATTCGTTGTCCAATATTTAATTGAATCTCCTTTCACAAAAAACAATTCACACCCTAGCTCATTTTTAATAGCCCCCAGAGTTTCAAATGAGAGGCTGATTTCTTGTACTTCCAAGTCAATTTTTTCAAAAATTAACTTAAGAGCCTCAGTCTTTTCAATAAGGTTCTTTTGGATTTGATTTGCAGAATAGTTGTCATCAATTCTTTCAGAATACTTCTCGGAAAAATACCAAAGAAGAACAAAACTTATTAAAACCAATAACAATAATTTTCCTAAAGACCATTTTGGTTTTCTATCAAAAATGAATTTACTGAATTTATTCATTCCATGTTTTTTTGGATAAAGAATATCAAGCTCGAATAATTTAATGTTCTCTTTGCTCTATAATTGGAATACCATCCATTAATCAACGCTGCAAAATATTTAAATATTGGCGTTTTCTCGCTTAGCAAACTAATATAATACGAATCAAACTTTAATGGATGAACACTTGTAATCTTCATACCAAATTTACTAAATAATTTTTCAATCGAAGATTGGGTAAAGTGATATAAATGTCTGGGCACATCCAGGGCGGCCCAGTTCTCCTTATATTTTATTGCATCCCACGAATCAGCAATTGGAACCGCTACAACCAGCACCCCATCATCCTTTAATAAAGAATGTAGTTTTTGAATTGTGTCATCCAAATCATGTATATGCTCCAACACATGCCAAAGGGTAATAACATCAAAGCAGTTTTGTTCTGTGCTCAAAATCTGATCGGGAGTTTCAATTTCAATCCCTGACTGAACAGCAATGGCTTTTGCTTTTTCACTTGGCTCATATCCTTTTACACTCCAACCTTTTTGGGAAGCTTTATCTAAAAATACTCCCACAGCACAACCATAATCATATAAGCTCAAGTTTCCTTTTTTAAAGTCAGAAATCAAGCGCAGTTTGTAAGAGATATTCCTATCGCGTATAATGTTATACAATCGGTCAAATATGGATTCTTTCTTTTCCGAATGCGAGATATAATCCTCCGAAACGTAATAATCTGAAATAGCATCTTTATCAGGCCGTGGGCTGGTAAAAGCAAAACCACAATTTGAGCACTTTTTAATTGCAAATGTGTCTTTTGAGACCAAATTATCTTGAGCCGAGAGATAATTCTCTGACTGCTTACTACTACATATTGGGCACTTATTTAATAATTCCATACATTATGTTTCACGTGAAACAGGACAAATTTTATTTTCCGTAATAAATTACCAAAACAGAAATATCAGCCGGGGAAACACCACTTATTCTAGCAGCTTGCCCGATCGTTTGCGGTTTAATTTTATTCAACTTCTCTCTGGCCTCATACGATAATGATTTTAACTCATGGTAATCAAAATCTGTTTTTAAAGGTATGTTTTCATATTTTTCAAATTTCGCGGACAATTCCCTTTCCTTTTGAATATAACCCTCATACTTTATAAGTGTTTCAATTGAGTCAATCAAATCAACATTCAAGCCTTCGTGTTTATCCATTATATTTCTAACGGCTTCATTGTTTTTATAAAAATCAAAAAGTTTAATTTGAGGGCGTAAAATTAAGTTTGCAATTTTTGTTTTCTGAGAAATAGGGTTGGTTACCTGAGATACTAAATACTCATTGACATCCTCTGGTTTGATGCCACTTACTTTAAATTTCTTGACAATACTATTTAACAGATCCTTCTTCCATTGCATTCTCATCATTCGGTCTTCACCAGCCAAACCTATTTTATAACTTCGCTCAGTAAGGCGGGTGTCAGCATTATCTTGCCGTAATAACAAACGATGCTCTGCCCTCGAAGTGAACATTCGGTAAGGCTCATCCACACCTTTTGTTATTAAATCATCAATCAGAACTCCAATATAAGCCTCGGAGCGTTTTAAAATAAATGGCTCTTCGTTTCTGTTTTTTTGATGAGCATTAATTCCGGCCATCAAACCCTGTGCTCCGGCTTCTTCATAACCGGTAGTACCATTAATTTGACCAGCAAAATATAAGTTCTCTACCAGTTTTGTTTCCAAGGTATATTTCAGTTGTACGGGTGGGAAATAATCGTACTCGATAGCGTAACCGGGTCTAAATATTTTAGCATTCTCAAAGCCAGCTATGCTTCTCAAAGCTTTATATTGAATGTGATCAGGTAAGGAAGAAGAAAAACCATTTACATAGTACTCAACGGTATTCCATCCCTCCGGTTCAACAAATAGTTGATGTCGATCTTTATCCGAAAAACGCTCAATTTTATCTTCAATCGAAGGGCAATATCTTGGCCCAATTCCTTGAATCCGTCCAGCAAACATAGGCGACTCATTAAAGCCTAAACGCAATTCATTATGAACTTTAATACTTGTATATGTTAAATAACAACTACGTTGCTTGGTTAATTGGGGAGTGTCTGTAAAAGAAAATTTTCCAGGATTTTCATCACCTGGCTGCTCAGTCATTTTCGAAAAATCAATTGTTCTTCCATCAACCCGAACAGGAGTTCCGGTTTTCATTCTATCAGATTCAAAACCGATATTTTTTAAAGAATCGGTAAGACCCAAAGAAGCTCGCTCTCCTATTCTTCCGCCCCCAAATTGCTTTGTACCAATATGAATAATCCCATTTAAAAAAGTACCGTTGGTAAGAATCACAGATTTAGATTCTATCTCGTGACCCATTGTAGTTTTCACTCCAATTAATTTTTGATTCTTTACCAGAACTTCATTCACTATATCTTGCCAAAAATCCAAATTAGGAATTGTCTCTAATATATCCCGCCACTCTCTCGAGAACAGCATCCGATCGCTTTGAGCACGCGGACTCCACATGGCCGGCCCCTTTGATTTATTAAGCATCCGGAATTGAATCATCGTTTTATCAGTCACAATTCCCGAATATCCCCCCAAGGCATCAATTTCACGAACAATTTGCCCTTTGGCAATTCCACCCATGGCAGGATTGCATGACATTTGAGCCATGTTTTCCATACTCATTGTAATCAACAATACAGATGAGCCCAAATTTGCAGCCGCAGCCGCAGCCTCACAGCCAGCATGGCCGGCACCAACTACTATTACATCATACTTCTTAAACATAATATTGTTCCACGTGAAACTTTAGTTTAACTCCGCCACAAAGATAAATAATAATCTTCCTTGTCGCGCATTATCAGCTTCTCCTCCGCAGTTCCATCTTTAAATCCAATTAAATGCAAAATGCCATGAATCACTAATCGGCGTATTTCACTTTCAAAGCTAACATTCAACTCAAATGCATTTTCTCTTGCTCGCTCAACACTAATAAAAATATCGCCACCTATTATACCTTCCTCTGAATTATCAAACGTAATTATATCTGTATAATAATTATGTGCTAAATATTTTTTATTAATATCTAAAAGGTAGGAGTCGGAACAAAAAATAAAATTGATTGCATCTATGTTATGGCTTTCTTTTTCAGCTACTTGAAGAATATTTACTATGAATCTCCCATCTTCCTTAAGCTCGAAATCAATATCCTCTGAAA
>JAOZQX010000020.1 GCA_029931995.1 Bacteroidales bacterium | reverse complement strand
TCAAAAAAATACGAGAAAAATTCGATCAAATTAAGCAATAGAGCTATGAACAAATTAATGTCGTACCATTGGCCCGGTAATGTTCGGGAATTAAAGCACAGCATTGAAAAGGCCATTATCCTTACCGAAAATGATATCTTAAAACCCGAAGATTTTTTCTTCAAATCATACTTTGAGCCCCAAACAATAAGCAGCAGCATAAAACTTTACGAAGTAGAAAAAGAAACCATCCGCAAAGCGCTAAATATGCATCAGGGGAATTTGAGCAAAATAGCTAAAGAAATGGAAATTTCGCGCACCACCTTGTACAAGAAAATAAAAAAATATGAATTATAATAAATTCTTAATCTCCATACTGATAAGAATACTACTTATCAGTGCTAATAGTTTTTTTCTCATCTATTTTTATACAAAAGATGAACGACTATTTACGTTGATTCTTTTTGTCCTTATCATGATTACACAGATTTGGGCACTTTACAGATATGTAGGAAAATCAAATCGTGATTTAGCTAGATTTCTTTTGTATTTAGAAGAAAAAGACACCAGCATTCGTTTTCCTGATAAATACTCTGACAAATATTTTGATGAAATTGCAAAGCGATATTCCAGTATCATCGAATATTTTAAGAAAATTAAGATTGAGAAAGAACAAAAAGATCGATTTGTAAACATACTCATTGAACATATTAATATTGGATTACTTGCTTTTGATGAAAAGGGAAAGATCATATATCTGAACAAGTCGGCTCTTCAATTACTAAATATTGGGGCACTAATTAATATCAATCATCTTGAAATAAAGGAAAAGGCGTTATGCGATAAAATAAAAAAACAAAAAGCAGGAGAAAACTTAATTATTGAGTTTTCAGTTGAGGGCGAAAGCAGGGCATTATCTTTTAACAAAACCATCGTAAAACAAACCAATAACAAAGAAATAAGCTTGCTAACTATTCAGGATATTAAAACAGAATTGGAAGAAAACGAACTTCAGTCTTACCAAAAATTAATTCGGGTAATTACGCATGAGATGATGAACTCCCTTACCCCAATAACCACCCTAACCTCAACAATTAAAAGAAATCTATCCTTAGATAAGAAAGCAAAATCACCAGAGAAACTTTTGGACGAAAACATTGAGGACAGTATTACAAGTAGTGAAATGATTGAAGAAAGAAGCAAAGGCTTGATTGATTTTATTCAAAAATACCGTCAATTTACCAACCTTCCAAAACCGAAAATTGAAGATGTGAAAATTGAGAATTTACTAAACTCTGTGAGAAAATTTATTGAAATAGAGAGTGGTTCAAATATTAAGATCATCACTGAATCAGAACCTAAAAACCTACTCATAAAACTCGATCAAAAACTCATTGAACAAGTATTGATCAACCTATTAAAGAATGCCGTTCAGGCAATAGGGAATAAAAGCAAAGGAGAGATTTTTATTCAGGCTATCCCAAATGAAATCAAGATTAGTGATAATGGAAAAGGCATAGAAGATGAAATAAAAGATGAAATTTTTGTCCCCTTTTTTACAACCAAAGAAAATGGCTCGGGTGTTGGTTTGAGTTTATGTAAACAAATCATGCAATTACACAAAGGCAAAATATCTGTAAAATCAAAAAAGGGCGAAGGAAGTACCTTCACCCTTAAGTTTTAATTCATACACGTTTTATTCATATTTAATGGCATCCACCGGATTACTTGATGCTGCTTTTACAATATGATAACTGATAGTAAGCAATCCAACAATAACTGCAGACACACCAGCTATCACAAACACCTTCCAGTCAATATCAATATAATAAACAAAGGTTTTATCAAGCCAAGCATTGAATTGCAACCAACCCACAATACAAGCAGGAATAAAGGCAATAAATATTAAAATTATAAACTCGCGCGATAATAAATTAAGCACATTGGGCAGTGTTGCACCAACTACTTTTCTAATTCCAATTTCCTTAGTTCTTTGCTCTGTTACAAAAGATGAAAGCCCGAGCAACCCAAGTAAGGCAATGAATATTGTTAATGCAGATGCGATACGAAACAATAGTCCAATTTTGGATTCACTCTCGTATAATTCCTGCAAATCACTTTCTAGATAACTAAATTCAAAAGCTCTGTTTGCACCAAAGCTATGCCATTTTTCTTCAATGAAATTAAGTGTTCCCTTATTATTTACTCCACTCATTTTTATAGCCATCCTAAATCGAGGACGTTCATTTACAAACATAACAAGAGGTTCAATTTTATTGTGTAATGATTTGAAATAAAAATCTTTTACAACTCCCACTACTTTTCGGACTGTTGCTTGATCTGAACCATCCAAGTTAATCCCAAACTGTATTTTTTTTCCAATCGGATTATCCTCCCAACCATACGCCTTCATTGCCTCTTCATTTATGATACAAGCTTCTGTAGCATCTGTACCCATGCTTTGATCAAAATCTCTTCCCTTAACTATTTCAAGTCCAAACATGTCGATGAAATTATAATCCGATTGATTAAAAATTATGGCATTTTCCTTCATCTCTCCATTTTCATCTTCAACCAACATAACCTGAATACTTCGAACATTACCCGGAACAAAAGAGGTATTGCTAACCTTTTCAATATTAGTATGATTTAATAATTCATTTTTAAAAACTTCGGCCTTTTTCCTGAAAGTTGTGTCTTGTAAAGTCAAAACAACAACATTCTCTTTTTCAAAACCTAAATCAGTATTTTGTAAAAATCTCAACTGACTGCTTACTATCAATGTGCCAATAACCATAATTATTGCAATCCAAAACTGAAAAATTACCAATACTTTTCTTAGCAAGCCTTTATTTTTTCCACTGCCACTTATGGTTCCCTTTAATACTTTTATGGGTAAAAAACTGGACAAATAGAATGCAGGGTAACTTCCTGAAACGAGTCCAATTAAGATAGCAACTATAAAAATTATTATTGAAATTTTTACACCTTCATAGCCTGCAAAACTTAATGCTTTCCCGGCAATGGCATTAAAATCATTCATTAAAAGATAAACTGCTGCAAAAGCTATGATTAAAGAAATCAATGATAATAAAACCGATTCGCTTAAAAACTGACGAATCAGTTGTGGTTTTAAAGCACCAAGTACTTTTCTTAAGCCCACCTCTCGAGCTCTTTTCGCTGAACGGGCAGTAGCCATATTCATATAGTTTATAGCAGCAATAAGTAGCACAAATACGCCTACAGCAATAAAAATATAGATAAATGAGATGCTCCCTGTAGGAAGCTCCCCTCCCAACTTTGAGGTTAAATGAATATCAGCTAAAGGCATTGTTATTAAATCAAAAGAAGCGTTAACTTGGTCTCCTAAGGACTTCATGTATTTTTCATAGAACTGAGGAAACTTATCATGAATGGCATCAATACTTGTATTCTCTTTTAGCAAGATAAACGTATAAAGTCCAATATTCCAGAACTGACCAGGTTCCATACTGTTAAAATTATCGACCCCTTGTTGCTGAGCAATAGTATTGGCTGATAAAAGAGCATCAAATTTAAGATGCGTATTGGCTGGAATGTTTTCGATTACAGCTGTAATCATATAATTATCGCCAGTTGGCGTTGAAAGAGATTTTCCGATAGGATTATCCTTCCCAAAATATTTTTTAGCAATTTTATCCGTAATAACCATTGTATTAGGAGCAGTAAGAGCATTCTCCTTACTGCCCAATACTAGATCATGAGAAAATAAATCGAAGAAGGTTGAATCGGCGATATAAAAGTCTTCCTCATAACTTTCTCTATCATCCGATTTTATAAGAACATTTCCCATATTAGCCAGACGACAAAATTCTTCAATTTCAGGAAATTCAATTTTGAAGGCGGGACCCATTGGAATAGGAACAATGGCAAATCGTTCATTGCGGTTAGCAATACTAAAATCAGAAGAAATACGATGAATACGTTGGTGTTTGTCGTGATACTTATCGAAAGACAACTCATCATTTACATATAAGTAAACAAAAATAAACACAGTAAATCCAATAGATAATCCAAGAATATTTAGAAAAGTATAAAATTTATTTCTGGTAATATTCCGAAATGCAGTTTTAAGATAATTTGATATCATTTAGTTTGGTTTTGATTTGTCTATAAGACGCATCAATAAACATAAAGATTACAAAAAAAAGACATTTTTTTCTCTTAAATATAATTACCCTAAAGAACAAAACGATATAAAAACTTAATAAGGAATATATTTCGTGGATATATATCAAATAAGGAAGTCATATTATCCTTAAAGTCAAAGCGTCCCATAGAATTATCATCTGAACGCGTTTGTGACCAAACAAAATACAGCGTTGATCCGGGCGAATATTCCCACCTTACAACAAGATTTGAAAGAAATTCAAAAACATTAGAATTAGGATTCTCAAATTCATAATCCATACCACTACCATCGCCATTTTCATCAACTTCATAGTAATCGCTTGAAGCATTATATCTAATTTCATTAGCAGTAAACTGATGGAATCGGTCATTATAATTATCTGCGACCGCATCAGTAACTCTTTTAAAGTTGGTGTACTTCTTGGCAAAAATAAAGGGCTGACCATAATACTGAATGGTAAAATTGGGACTCAAACTCATATTCACTCGAAAGGCAACTCCTAATTGCTTCCGATTTATAGTACCAATTAGGTATCTTTTATCATTACCAAAATCAACATCATCCACATATTTCACATCATTCCTTGTTTTTAAAAAATTGGGTTCTAATGAGAAAGAAAGCGCATTGGTTGCCTGATAATGTATTCCTAGTCTATAGGTATTTATATTTGAGAAATCCTTGTCGCCAATAAAGTAATTAGCCCGAATATTAAATCTTAGTTTTTTAGTTGGATCAGATCTTAAAAATAAATCAAACTGGGTTGAGTTAAGATGAAGCATTGCCGGTCCACCTCTTAATTCAGTTCTAGATAAAGATTTGAGCTGTCGTACAAACTCTAATTCGAAACTCCAGTTATTCAAAAAATGAAACTCATTTCTACTGAAAATGCCCTGATCAAATAAGGCCCCTCCAAAATCAAATAAATTCCATTCAAAAAACATAAAGTTCAAGTTTTTGAATAGTTTGCTTGGCTTAAACACCTGATACATTACATAATTAGTTTGCGTAATTCTGTCAACATCTTTAATGTATCCAATATCATTGAAATCAAGTTCCGGACTTTTAAAATTTATAACTGACCCAAATCTAAAATTGCCATTTCCTTCTTTTCTAAAATGAACTAGCCCTCCCATTCCGGTCAAAGATGTTCGAGTAGAATCTAAACTCAGATGATCCAAGTCTGGACGTTGAAAGTAGCGTTGAGAAGCTTCCTGTAGCTCTGTAATAGCTTCTCGTGTTCCATTAATATGGCTAAAAAACAACTTTGCTGAAATGGAGTAGGTTTTGTCTTTCCAGAAATGCTTAAAATCTAGACCACCTGTAATAGCATTTTGGGGTAATTCATTCATAGCCGACTGACTATATTGACGATTCACAGAGGTTAAGATACTACCAAAAACAGTATTCCCTCCATTATAATCTTTTTGTATACGTGCTATAAAATAATTGGTAAGAGGTTCAATTATTTGCCTTCGTTTATTGCCATTTAAAGAAATATCCGCATTCATTTCAGAAGTTACACTCTCCAGTATCCCAACTGATAGTCCATTCCTGGTTTTTCCAGATAATTTAACAGCCCCAATAATATTGGTGAACTCAGGATTATGAACATATTCATCATCCTCTTCATCATAACTTAATTGTGGCTGCCTACCAATACGGCGAGAATAAAATAGCAAAGCCGGAACAGGTCCATCCCCGTCATTAACTCTATAATCAAAAATATTATTCCCTTCAACAAAAAATGGCCTTTTTTCAGGGAAGAAAGTTTCAAAGGCAGTAAGATTTACTTCTGAAGGATCAGCTTCAACTTGGCCAAAGTCAGGGTTAACTGTAAAGTTTAAGGTCATATCATTAGAAACCCCAAATTTTCCATCCAAACCAAAAGAAAGATCATTATCCCTACCTGTTTCATAAGGATTGCCAATCTCTTTTTTATAACGTTCAATTTTACCCACAGTATAATGTAATACCTCTCTGGCCAAACGAGGTTCTATACCGGTTATTCCTTTCAAATCGCCAAAGCCACTTACCCAAGCCGGAGATTCGTAAGAGACATATTGCCAGGTTGAGAATTCCTGTTTTCTGTAATCAATACGGACCACTTGCAAACCCCAGTTATAGTCCTCAATATCCGCAAAGCGTAATTGGGATAGGGGGATTTGATATTCAGCCACCCAACCTAAACTATCGATACTTGTTTTAACATGATAAACTGCATTCCAGCTTCTGTCAAAACTACTTTTATCATTTGATATAAGTTGATCGCTTTGAACTCCTGCTGCATTAACGCCAAAAACAAAGGCCGTTAAATTATCATCATAACTGTCAATAGCTATGTTCAGATGATCGCCATCAAAATCATCTCTTTTGGTTAGTCTGCTTTCAATTTTTGAGGGCTCGGTATCAAATAATCGTACACCAACGTATAAATTATTGTTGTCATACAAAATTTTAAATCGGGTTTCTTGAGTTGGCTTTTCGCCACTATATGGATATCTCTGAGTAAAGCCACTTTCCCATTCAACAACATCCCAACTGGGATCATTTAAAAACCCATCAATTTTAGGAGGGGTATTTATTATCTGTTTAGTAAAATACGTTTTTTGCTGTGAATAGCTCGAAAGCCCAAATACAAATATGCTTAAGCTAATTAAAAAATATTTTAAAAAGGGGTTTTTCATAGATTTTTACGGCATGTGCCAATTAACAAGAAACACACATGCAAAACAACTAAATATATTAGATATTTCGTAACTATTAACAGATATTTAACATCAAAAAATGCAATTCAAGAATTATGATTCTTTAGCTCCAAATCGCCCTCTTATAAAATTAAAAATTCTTCTTAAATCATATCACAATTCGGTAGGAGAATTTCAACAAAAAAACATTGCTTGGGTATATATCAAACAGCGTATTCATATCGTTCGAAAAGTTATATTCTCCAACTCCATTATCATCTGTACGGCCTTGCGACCACACGAAGTACAATGTTGAACCGGGTAGATATTCCCATCTAACTACAAAGTTAGACCTGAATTGAAAGAAATTAAATTTAGGATCAGCAAAACGATATTCCCCCTGAATGCCACTTTCATTAACAACATATTCACCCTCTTCAAGATTTATTTCATTCGGGGTGTATTCATGGAAGCGTTCGTAATAATTATCGGCTGTTGAGTTGGTAATTCTTTTAAATTTTGAATAATCGGCTGCAAAAATAAATGGTTGCCCATAATATTGAATGGTTAGGTCGGGAGTAATACTATAATTTATTCGAATAGAAGAACTAAATTGTTTACTTCTCATATGACCAACAACAAAAATATTCTCCCCATTATGGTCAACCGTTTCAATATATTTCAATTCATTCTTGTTTTCAACAAACGAATTATTAATTGAAAAAGAAAGAGCTGTTGAAGCACGGTAATTAATACCAAATGTATAATGCTGTGATCGCTTAGAACTATATCTTCCAAAATCCTGAAAAGTATGAAGGTTGAAACTCAGTTTTTTTCTATTATCTGTATTAAGCACCATCCAACCATGTCCTCCACCTGGAAGCATTAAAGCGGGTCCTCCCTGCAATTCAAAACGATTTCTATATTGGCTACTTTTATTAACACCCCAATCAAGTCGCCAATGATTTTTAAACATTGAATGCATGTTAAATTCAATTCCTGTAGCATTTCGAATCCAGTCAAAACTCCAACTATTCCATAGAGCCGATACCATCCGCAAACTAATAAATATGCCTTTTGGTTCTAACACTTGATAGGAGAGATAATTTATGTTTTGGATTTCATCTGCATTTTGAATATACCCTAATCCATTTGGATCAAAACCGGGAGAGCGGAAATTTAATATGAAAGAATAACGCCAATGGCCATTACCTACTTTTCCAATTTTAAAGCCTCCACCATAACCAGATAAGCTTGTGAGCGTTGTATCAAGACTTACATGATTCACATCCGGACGTTGATAATATCTGGTTGATGATTCTTGCAAATTAATGATTGCGTTTTCACTTCCTATAATACGACTAGCAAAACCGTTGGCTTGGACCAAAAATGTTTGATCTTTCCAGAAATGTTTGAAATCTAAACCTCCGGTATACTCACCCTTTGGAAGTATATTTAATTCGTCGTTTGTTAAATCACGATTAGTAGCAGAGAACATTCCACCCAAAGTAGTATTCCCTTGATTATAATCTTTTTGAACACGAGCCAAAAAATAATTGGTAAATGGCTCCACAACTTGTTTTCTTGTATCTATATTATCACTTATTTCAACTTGAGCTTTGGGAACAATGCTTTCCATAATTCCCACAGACAAGCCATTTTTGGTTTTCCCCGAAAATTTAAATGCCGCCAATATATTGGCATACTCAGGCATATTTGCATATTCATTATCAGCTAAACTATAATCTCCATCTGAAAGATGAGGCGTTCTTCCTATCCTGCGAGAATAGAATATATTCTGGTTTCGAAATGCTCCTCCACCGGCTGATAATGGAAAGCTAAATATATTTTTTCCTTCAATAAAGAAAGGTCTTTTTTCTTCAAAGAAGGTTTCAAAAGCAGTAAGATTTACTTCGGATGGGTCGGCTTCGACTTGGCCAAAATCAGGATTTATTGTAAAATTCAACGTAAACTCGTTTGACAAACTCACCTTCCCATCAAGTCCGGCAGACAGGCTAAAATCATTTCCGTCCATATACGGATTACCTGTTTCCGGTTTATAATTATCTGATTTTATAACCGTATAAGGAACAATTTCAAGGTCTAATTTGGGTTTAATTCCATGAATACCATTTAGATTCCCCCAATTACTAACCCATCCTTTGGCATCTCGTGGGATATTTTGCCAACTTGAGCGTTCATCTAAACGAAAAACATTTCTAACAATCTGCATACCCCAATTGTGGGTTTCAACATCTGCAAACCGAAGCTGAGACAATGGAATTCTGAACTCAGCCACCCAACCTTTATCATCAATCGAAACTTTTACATAATAAACGGCATCCCAACTAAAATCACGTTGATTGTCATTTACTGTCACTAAATCTCTTTTAACACCTACAGCATTAACACCAAAATTGTAAGAAGTAAGGTTATCATTATAGCTATCAAAACCTATAGATATCCAATCGCCTTCATTAATATCGCGACGAGATAATCGTTTGACAATTTTTTCAGGTTCCTCATCAAACATCCTGATAGCAACATATAAATTGTTATCATCATATAAAATTTTAAATTGAGTTTGGTAAGTGGGGGCAACTCCATTTTGCGGAAAATGCTGAAAAAAATCACCTCCCCATTCAGCAACATCCCAAACTTCTTCGTCAATAAAGCCATCTATAATAGGAGTGACAGTTGTACGTTGGGATGTATAATTTCTATTCTGGCTAAAAAGGCTCTCGCCGATAAACACAGTGGCTAAAACAAATAGCAATATTTTCGCAGTTAATTCAAATTTCATAGGTATTCTCTATTAAATCACTCGCACTTTAAAGTGTCAACAATCTGTACTTTAGATGCTTGAAGTGCTTCCAAACATGTAATAAATAACGCCACAAATAACGCAATAAATCCGGCAATAATAAACACCAAAAGTCATTTTTCGACCTGTAGGCAAATTGTTGCAACCAATCGCTTAAAAGCAAATACAAACCATTACGGTAAAACAAATAAAGCTGGATATCTCATACCAGCCTTATCATTATCCTTGTCATGAACTCTTTCTATTCTGGAACTCTATAATAAATCTTTCCAACAATTTTCCATCCATCTTCGAATTTATAAAGCGATAAATAATCAACAAAAATTGTTTTCCCACCTTTATTTAATTCAATTTTTGCAATGGCTGCTGTTCCTGTAATATCAATATTTAGAAACTTGCAAGAGGTAATTTCTTCTTCCTTTAAGGGTTCGGTTTGTTTTGCTTTACGTTGCTTTGCATACTCAATCCAATTGTAGATAGGCAACTTATTCAACATCCCATTTTGCAGCATCAGTAAATTAAACCCTGAATGAAATCCTTCTTCAATTTTCTCAATATTCTTTATATTTTGGAGCCCGTCAACATAAGATGTTTGAATAAGGGTTTTTATTGCTGCTTCGTCGGCTTCGGTATTTGTTTGTGCGCCAACAGGCAATAAGAAAGCCATGAACAAAATGGCCAATAAATAATTTTTCATGCTGTTAAATTTTTGGTGCAATCTTATAATTTTCTTACGATTTCTTTCTGAACATTAATGGGATGTTTTCATCCGTAGGAGCCCCTACCTCAACCAATTCCCAGTCTTTATCATATTCAGCAATTTTATGACGAAGAACTTGTACTTTTTCTTGTGGAGGAACATCATTCCCTTCCCAATCTAATAATTCAACG
>JAOZQX010000307.1:1742-2795 GCA_029931995.1 Bacteroidales bacterium | reverse complement strand
ATTCGCTGTAGCACTTGAATATGAAATCTCTGATAAATTCTTAGTTAGTTGTGGATATTTGAGAACTGTAACAGGTGCAAACGCCCTTTACCAATCTGATATTAGTCACACATTATCAAGTAACTCTGGAGGTTTTGGTGGAGCATACAAAGTTAGTGATGTCATGACTCTTAACTTTGGTATAGCTTATACAAAATACACAACAAGCACGTTTGATAAAACTTTCGACGGTATTCAATATACCGAAAGTTACGGAAAAGATAATCTTGCTTTTGCTTTAGGACTTGACTTTTCGATTTTTAAATAGCAAGAAATTAATTAAATAAAAAAACCGTAAAGATGATCTTTACGGTTTTTTTATTGCCATACAAAATGTTTAATTAATTTTGAAAAGGGCTTAACCAAAGCTTTTATTAAAAACACTCAAGAATGAAAGAAAAATTTCTATTAGTTCTGTTATTGATTTTATTCTCACTCACACAAGCGCAGGAAATAAAAAAACCAAACTTTGCCATAGCCAGTCATCCAATGTTTATTGAGAATGTAAACATTAGCTCTGATCATCTGGTTATCGAACTTAGCATTGAAAATAAAATTGCTGAGGGGAACTTTTGTGTCGATAAAAATATTTACATCCAGAATGTATTAACGCAGACAAAACTCATGCTCTTATACAGTGAAGACATTCCAGTATGTCCGGAAACATATTTTTTTAAATGGGTAGGCGAAAAACTCACATTTCAACTGTTCTTTCCAAAACCTTTTGATGAGATCAAATACATGAATATTATTGAGGATTGCGATGAGCATTGTTTTTCAATTTTCGGACTTATTCTTGATCCTGAAATGAATAAACTTATCGATAATTCTTTTGAGTTTTTTGATGAAGGAAATTATGAATCGAGCAAAGCAATGCTGATGAAAATTATTAATGAATACCCTGACTATCCGTTTGGTTATCTTTATTTGAACCTCATTCAGGTATTACTTATTCAAGATAAAATTGAAGAAGCAAAAGAATATTTCCAACAGTTAAAAAATTCCGATTTCTCA
>JAOZQX010000307.1:0-1732 GCA_029931995.1 Bacteroidales bacterium | reverse complement strand
AAACCTTCACCTTTGGTTCTAACAACATCAATCATTTCTCTGACAAAAAATTTATCCTCGATCAATTAAAAAAAGAAGAACGATTAAAATAACCGAATTATCCCATTCAACAAACATGAAAAAACTAGTTTTTGCCACAAATAATAAACACAAACTTTTTGAAGTAAAAGAACTACTGAAAGATGAATATGAAGTATTAGGGTTGAGTGATATCGGATGTTTCGAAGATATTGCCGAAACCAGCCATACACTGGAAGGAAACGCCTCGCTAAAATCGACCTACGTTTATAAAAAATATAAACTGAATTGTTTTGCCGATGATACCGGATTGGAAGTTGAAGCCCTTGATGGGAAACCGGGTGTTTTCTCGGCTCGTTATGCCGACAAAGCCCACGATTTTGAGGCCAACCTCCAAAAAGTGCTTGCAGAGCTAAAGGGTAAATCCAATCGAAAAGCTCGCTTCCGTACAGCAATTTCTTTAATTCTGGATGGAAAAGAATATTTTTTTGAAGGCATTGTAAACGGGAATATCATTACTGAGAAATGCGGTACAGATGGCTTTGGATACGACCCCATTTTCCTGCCTGAAGGACACAAGCAAACATTTGCCGAAATGGAACTATCCGAAAAGAATATGATTAGCCACAGAGGAAGAGCTGTGAAAAAATTAATTGAATTTTTAAAGAAAATTTAAGGTTTATTCAAGCATATTTTCCACCATCATCCCAAATAAGTCGGCAAGCGATAATCCAAACTTTTGAGCTTGCTGAGGAACAATACTGGCCTCCGATAAACCCGGTACGGTATTTACTTCTAAAAACCAAAGCCCATCCTCATTAAAAATATAATCGAAACGCACCACGCCTTTGCAATTCAAACGGTGATAAAGGTCAACAGAAGTGGCCTTGCACTCAATATCAATTTCTTCAGAAATATCGGCAGGAGTAATTTCATCTGCCGCACCCGGAGTATATTTGGCTTCGTAATCAAAAAACTCTTTCTTAGTAATGATTTCTGTGATAGGAAAAGCAATCATTTTTCCTTTAAAATTAAATATACCACAACTGATTTCACGCCCCGGAATATACTCCTCAATCAACACCTCATCGTCTTCAGTAAAAGCCAGCTCAATCGCACTTTCCAATTCTTCTTCTTTTTTCACCAAACTCATGCCTAAACTTGAACCTCCGGCATTCGGTTTCACAAAAAAAGGGAGCTTCAGTCCTTGCAAAACATCTTCAACTGAATACGAATCTTGTTTAAACAAAAGAATGGAAGAAGCTATTTGCACACCGTAAGATGCTACTACCCTATTGCAAAAGTTTTTATTAAAAGTCAGAGCCGATGTGGTTAAATCACAGGAAGTATAAGGAATGTCCACTAAATCAAAATAGCCCTGAATAAGTCCATTTTCGCCGGGTGTACCATGAATGGCATTAAAGACTGCATCAAAATATATGGCTTTTCCATCAACAGTTAAACTAAAATCATGTTTATTAATCTTAAGTCTCCCAACATTTTCCGCTTCACAATACCACTCATCTCCTCTTATAACAATTACAAAAGAATCATATTTTTCATCGTTCAAATGCCTTTTTACAAGAGCCGCACTATTGATTGAAATTTCGTATTCGCCTGAATCACCTCCGGCAATTATTGCAATATTTTTTTTCATTGGCTATATGAGTTATTACTCTCTTTTTTAAAATCTCAACAAGAATTAGATTAGCAA
>JAOZQX010000306.1 GCA_029931995.1 Bacteroidales bacterium | reverse complement strand
CCCATGGGTCAACCGAACGACAAACATTGGTTTCTTCCTGAATATAAATTTGGGTATTACGAGCAATACGTGCCGAAAAATCGGTGGGTAATGCAATCGCTTCATCCAAAGCATTCGTGTGTAATGATTGGGTGTGTCCCAATGCTGCTGCCATTGCTTCAACACAAGTACGAGCCACATTATTAAATGGATCTTGCTCGGTTAAACTCCAACCTGAAGTTTGGCTGTGTGTACGCAACGCCAATGATTTTGGATTCTTTGGATTGAATTTCTTCACGATCTTAGACCATAACATACGTGCTGCTCTCATCTTAGCAATCTCCATAAAATGATTCATTCCAATTGCCCAGAAGAATGACAAACGTGGAGCGAAACTATCAATGTCCATGCCTGCATCAACACCAGCTTTTAAGTATTCCATACCATCAGCCAAAGTATAAGCCAGTTCAATATCGGCAGTAGCACCTGCTTCTTGCATGTGGTAACCTGAGATAGAAATAGAGTTGAATTTTGGCATTTTTTGAGAAGTATACTCAAAAATATCTGCGATGATTTTCATGGATGGCAATGGTGGGTAGATGTAAGTATTACGCACCATAAATTCTTTTAAAATATCGTTTTGGATGGTTCCGCTTAATTCCTCAAGCTTCACGCCTTGCTCCAAACCAGCTACAATATAGAACGCCAATACCGGAAGTACGGCTCCGTTCATGGTCATGGAAACCGACATTTTATCCAACGGAATTTCATCAAATAAAATTTTCATATCCAGGATTGAGTCGATAGCCACACCGGCTTTTCCAACATCACCTTCCACACGTTCGTGATCCGAATCGTAACCACGGTGAGTGGCTAAATCGAATGCAACGGATAAACCTTTTTGTCCGGCGGCTAAGTTACGGCGATAGAATGCATTTGATTCTTCCGCAGTAGAAAAACCCGCATACTGACGGATGGTCCATGGACGCATCACATACATGGTAGAGTAAGGGCCACGTAAATATGGCGCCATACCTGCAGCATAGTTTAAATGCTCCATGCCTTCAAGGTCAGCTTTACTGAAAGCGGTTTTGATATGTATTTGTTCAGGCGTTTTAAAGTCGGCACTAATATGGTTTTTGCTTTCCCATTCTTCGGCTGACAATTCTTGTTTTGCCTGATCTTTGATATTTATTTCTTTGAAATTTGGTTTCATTTTCTAAAAATTAGATTTTAGATATTAGACGTTAGACTTTAGATTTTTTTTAAAGCCTCGTATCATTTTTTGTATTTCGTTAAGTTCTTTTATGGTGTTTTCAATCTTTTCATTAGTAGCAAATCCAAGATCGGCTGAAATAATTAATTGGGATTCAAGTTCAAAAGCAGAGCTGATAGCAATATCCAGAAAACGATTAAAATCTTGTTTTGTTGATCTTCCAGCACCTTCCGCGATATTAGATAAAATTGAAACTGCCGAACGATTAATTTGAGAAATCAAACCGTATTGTTCGTTTTTAGGAAAAGAGGCCGTCAACTGGTAAACAATTTTTACCAATTCTCTTGATCGTTGCCATATTTTCATTTCCTTAAAATTATGCATCTCTTCTATTGTCTAGTATCTAACGTCTTTTATCTTGTGTCTTATTATTTAATTCCCAATTCCTTTTGAAAGTCCCCTAAGGTTTCCAATACATTCGATTTCACATGAATGAAGTGCTCAATGCCTTTTGCTTTCAGATCATCCATAATTGCTTTAGGATATCCGGCTACAACAATAATTGCATCACCTGAAATTTCTTTCACGGCGGGAGCTAATTCAGTGTATTCTTCATCCGAACTACAGATTACGATGATTTCTGCATTGGCAGCTTTAGCCGCTTCAACACCTTCTTTAGCTGAGGTAAATCCATTGTTATCCTGAACCTCAAATCCGGCACAAGCAAAGAAATTGCTGGCAAAACTTGCTCTTGCTTTACGCATTCCAACGTTTCCATAAGTCAGCATAAAGGCCAATGGGCGTTTATTTTCTTTAGCAAATAAATCCGTTTTATAACGTAAGGTTTCAAAGGCCTGAGCACCACGATAAGGTTTCAAGGTCTTCACTTTTGCTTTCTTAGAGGTAAAATCAGCCGCTTCAAAAATCTCTTCTCCTAAATTCAACTCCATGTTTTCGGTAAAGTTTGGAAACTGATTGGTGCCTAAGAAAATTTCTTTACGATTGGCGATATCCTGATCGCGTTTCGTAGCTGTTGCATTGATGGTTTCTTGAACAAAACCTTTTTTCATGGCTGATGTAAAACCGCCCAATTCTTCAGTAGCAAGGAAAATTTTCCAAGCCTCTTCGGCGATAGAAGCCGTTAAGGTTTCGATATAATAAGAACCGGCAGCAGGATCTGCTACTTTATCTAAATAACTTTCTTCTTTTAATAATAATTGCTGATTACGGGCAATACGTTCACCAAATTCTGATGGGGTTTCGAAAGCCTCGTCAAAAGCATTTACGGTTAATGAATCGGTTCCGCCAATTACTGAAGACATAGCCTCAGTAGTAGTACGGAGCATATTTCCGTATGGATCGTATACTGTTTTATTCCAGCTTGAAGTGGTTGAATGAACAAACATTTGAGCCGCTTCTTTAGATGTTGGATTGTAAGCTTCCACCATTTTAGCCCATAAAATACGAGCTGCTCTGATTTTTGCCATTTCCATGAAATAGTTTCCGCCAACAGCGAAATCAAATCTCATTCTTGGGGCTAGTTCATCTATAGAAATCCCTGCTTCGGTTAACTTATTTAAATATTCAGCAGCAGTAGCTAGTGAAAATCCTAATTCTTCAA
>JAOZQX010000305.1 GCA_029931995.1 Bacteroidales bacterium | reverse complement strand
ACTTTTTTCTCTTTCGTTAAATGAATCCACTCAAAATTATGATTTCCATTCTTTAATGCCAAATTCATCATCTCTAGAGCTTTATCTTTCGATGTTTTTCCGTCAGGTTGGAATTCGGGAGATAAATCACTGGGAGGTTTGTTGAGAAATTGAGATTTACTTTTGTAGTTTAGAAACTTAACAGTTGCATCATTACAATCTGTAAATTTATAATCTTCAATGATTAAAATGGGATCGATAGAATCTTTAAACAATTGCCTGTATCTTTTTTCACCTTCAATTAATCTAGTCTTGGTAATTTCTTGTTCTCTTAGAATTTTTTTCTTCTTAAGTGCTTCTTTAATTGCCTTGAGGAGCCGTGGAAGATTTTCTTTTGTTACATAATCGGTAGCACCAGCTTTAATACAATCAACAGCAATTTCTTCGTTTATCGATTTGGTAACAACAATAAAAGGTGTTTGTGGCGAGACTTTTAATGTGTGCAGCAGTGCAGACATTCCATCATATTTGGGTAGGCTGTAATCGGATAAAATAATATCCGGCTTATATTTTTTTACTGCATGTTGAAATTTTTTTTCATCAGAAACCTGCTTTGTTGTATAACTAATATTTAACTTTTTAAGTTCCTGAATAATCAGGTCATAGTCATACATTATACTTTCAAGTAATAATATTTTAAGTTGCTTATTCATTAAGCTAAATTTAAGAGTGGTTTTTTGAATACAAGCTATGGCAAACTCAAAATTCGCATTTTAAAATATAAACTTACTCATTTTTTAAATAGATTTCAAGAGATTTTATTGGTTTTAAGATATAATTGTCACACCCAGATTTGATTATTTTATCTCTATCTCTATCTCCTTCAAGAGCAAATGCAGTTACAGCAATTATAGGAATAGATTTATTTGCTTTTTTGATTATTTTTGTGGCTTCAAATCCATTTAAAACAGGCATTTGCATATCCAACAGAATAATGTCAATATTCTTGTTTTTTTGTAGTATACTGAGTTATGAAAAGGACACCAACTTATATACAAATAGATTAATGTATTGAGGCGAAATCAAGCATCATATTCCTGATGTTAAACAGTTGCTGAGAAACATAGCTGAATCCTATTTGTTTTTCTATAGATAATTTATGTGTTGAGTCCGCCTCGTATGGCCAAAATTTCTGTGGCAATTTCTTCAATTGGTTTTCCTGTAACTTTTATTACAGGCCAAAGAGGCTGTTTGTTGAAGATGGAGTGTGCAAAATCTAATTCGTTTTTGACATGTTTTAGGGAGGCGTATTCACCGGTCTGTCCACCTAAGTGTTCTTCACGAACTTTGCGGAGTAAGCTTAATCGACGAGGGCTATTTGTTAAACCAAATACACGTTCGGGCGGAATGTTAAAAAGTTCTTTTGGGGGCTCTATTCCAGCTATAATAGGGATGTTAGCTACAAACCAACCTTTAAAAGCAAAATAAATACTTAAAGGTGTTTTAAAAGTTCGGGATACTCCGATAAGTACAATCTCGGCTTTGTGAAGCTCGTTTGTTCGTAATCCATCATCATGGTTAAAGGCAAATTGTATGGCATCAATACGCTTAAAATATTCTTTATTTACCTTATGGAATAAGCCTGGTTTTTGGGTGGGGACATTGGCAAATTGATGGCCTAAGCGTGAAAGTAAAGGCCCCATCAAGTCAATTGCTTCAATATTATTTATTCGGCCTGCACGTACAATTTCATTCCTGATCTCACCCTGAACAATAGTGTGTAAAATAAATGCTTTTGCTTCAAGAGCCTCCGTTATTATTATTTTAACCTCTTCTTTGGTTCGTACTCCTGCTCGTACTCTAATGTCAATTTTTACATCTGGAAATTGCGTCATTGCTGCATCAAGTGCTTGTTGAGCTGTGCGACCCGTGCCATCCGATACAATAAAAACTACAAAATCCATTATGTTGTGTTATAAAAAAGTTAAAAATTGAATATTTACACTCTTTAAACTTCAACTAAAATAACAATTTACAATAACCAAATTTCAAATAAATTATAAAATTCAATTTTCAATGACCATATTTACGTGCTAAACTTTACTTATTGTAAATAATAGTTTAAGTTATTTATATTTAAGATGTTGGAAATTGGATGTTATTTGAGATTTGTTAATTGTTTTTTGATGCTTTGGAATGAAGGTAGCTGCAATCTCCATTTATTAAATTCTATTTCCTTAGCAGTCTAGATATTTAGTGATTTGAGCTTTTCGATAGTTTCTTTAGGGTTGTTTGATGAAAAAACGGTATTTCCGGCAACAAGTACATCCGCACCTGCTTCAATTAGTAAATTGGCATTTTCGAGTGTAACCCCACCGTCAATTTCAATAAGGGTTTTGGCTTTTGATTTATTGATAAGGAATTTTAAATCTCTGATTTTTTTATACGTATTTTCAATAAACTTTTGACCTCCAAATCCGGGGTTTACCGACATCAGTAAAACTAAGTCAAGGTCGGTAATTATATCCTCCAGTACATTGATGTTTGTGTGTGGGTTTAGAACAACACCAGCTTTCATGCCTAAATCTTTAATGGTTTGAACAGAACGGTGCAAGTGCTTACATGCCTCATAGTGTACAGTAAGAATATCGGCTCCAACGGCTTTAAAGTCTTTGAAATAACGATCGGGGTCGACAATCATAAGGTGAACATCCAGTGGTTTTTTGGCGTGTTTTTTTATTTGCTTAATAACGGGTTGCCCAAATGAAATATTTGGTACAAATACACCATCCATAACATCAATATGAAACCAATCGGCTTCACTTTTGTTAACCATTT
>JAOZQX010000304.1 GCA_029931995.1 Bacteroidales bacterium | reverse complement strand
TATTATTATCAATTACCAAAACACGCATATCCTGCTGTTGTTTTATATATTCGAAATAACCGTCTTGGATTTTTTGCAAATAATTTTTCTCAATATTTTGCTCGTATGATCGACCCCTTTTAACAATATTTCTTTTTAGGTTATCTACATTTAAATAAAGGTAAACCAATAACTCAGGTCTTGGAAGAGATGAGTTTATGATATTAAAAAAACGGGCATACAATGCCAACTCATCTGGCTGGAGTGTTTTTCCTGCAAAAATCAATGATTTGTTTATGAAATAATCAGAAATTGTAAATGATTTAAAAAGATCCTGAGTACTTAGCTGATCTTTCAACTGCTGAAACCTTGAAGCTAAAAATGACATTTCCAAAGGAAAAGCATATTTGTCAGGTTCCTTATAAAATTTCGGAAGAAAAGAATTTTCCTCAAATTGTTCTAAAATCAGCTTGGCATTATATTGTTTTGCAATACGTGCAGCAAGCGAGGTTTTGCCTGCTCCTATCGTTCCTTCGATGGTAATATAATTATATTTCATCCATCACAAAAATAAAAGATAATTCAACAGAAAAATTAATCGGAGAACTTTTTTACCCACAAATTGTCGGCGCACTCTATTAATAACGTCTCTGTGGTTTTCTTAAAAACCGGATGTATTTTATGGGGCAGAATCTCACAAAGAGGTTCGAGTGTAAATTTGCGTTTATGCAAAGCCGGATGTGGAATAGTTAGTGTCTCAGTTTCTATAACCAAGTCATTAAAAAACAAAATGTCAATATCCATGATCCTCGACTCATAGCCTTTCTTAGTGCGTACCCGACCTAAATTATTCTCAATTATTTGGGTTTGACCCAGTAGTTGTTCTGGCAAACTTTCGGTTTCGACAATCAGCACCTGATTCAGAAAAGAAATTTCAGCATCAAAACCCCAGGGTTCCGACTCGTAAATTGAAGACTTAGCCAAAACACTTCCAAGCTCATCTGCCAATTTATTTATGGCTAACTCCAAATATTTTATTCGATCTCCAATATTACAACCCAATAAAAGCACCACCTGATTCATCAAAAAAATTATTAAGAAATATTGGCTAAAATAAGATTTTTACCTCTAAATTGAGTACATGCGATGAAGAAGACTTTCTATTTTTTCTCCATACTTCGGATCGGTGGCCCATTTCCCTGTGAGATCATTAATTGTTTTAACACTGCCCCTTTTCACATATTTAAAACGGGCATCCACCAAAGGCGAATTTAATTTGTCTTTACTCACATAAGCCTTTAAATGCTGCACATGAGCTATAACCCCAATTTTCTTGCTTTTAAATGATTCGCCGGCAGTATTTTTATTTACGGCTCCCAAGCCACAAAAATTATTTTGATCAGCCGAAACACTTCCTCCAAATTTCAAAAAACCGGTTTCCAAACACATTTGAGCAAAAGCAATATCGTGATTTATTCCTTCAATTTCACATTGACGAATATAGTCAGATGCAAACTGCAAAACATCTAAATATGGTATTTGAGAATTATGATCATTCAAAAAATTTGCCAAGTGTATTTTATTCAAAACACCGCTACTATAAATCTTTTTTGTGGGATTTAAAAGTTTTTCCTCCAAAGATGATTCGTGATAAAACGGGTTCATTGCATAACCAACGAATAAATCATTTTTTAGCTTTAAAAAGATGGGGGAATTATTTTGTTCAGGCTTGTTTAACTCAAAATCATGATTTTCGTTTGAATAGGTATTCACTTGTAAAAACTGATAAGCAATAAAAAATGCGATCAGACAAATACTCCTTTTCCAAATTAGTCGGTATAAAATTGAGTCCATACTTAATTACAAATATCTGATGTAAAAAGGAGGATAAAGTGCTTTAAATTATTTGTTTTGCACAAATGTTTGTTAGCAATCTGCAACTATCGGATTTTTAGCTAATTTTATGATTCAAAAATTGCTAATTATCTTATTTAAAATATTTGAACCATGAAAGATTTTTTTAAGTTTTTACTCGCATCAATGTTGGGATTTTTTCTTACCAGCATTATTTTGCTTTTTATATCTCTCGGACTAATTAGTTCGATCATGTCGTTTGCCGAAAAAGACCTCGTGGACGTTCCCGAAAACACCATACTGTACCTCAAGCTCAATAAACCAATTTATGACCGAGCACCAGTTATGAGTGTTTTTGATGCTATTAACCCCGAAGCTTCAGGTGCTACCGGACTGAACGATTTTCTTAAAAACCTAAAAAAAGCCAAGGAAGACCCAGATATTAAAGGGATATATATGGAATTAAGCTTTATTCAGGCCGGTATTTCAAAACTTGAGGAAATGCGTGATGCCATGCTTGATTTCAAGGAGTCGGGAAAGTTTATTATTACATATAGCGAATATATGAGCCAGGGAGCTTACTATCTTGCCTCCGTTTCCGATGAAATTTATGTTAATCCCCAAGGACTGGTTTTATTTAAAGGATTGAATGCACAGGTCATGTTTTATAAAGGCTTATTAGATAAACTTGCTGTTGAAGCACAAATTATAAGACACGGACAATTTAAGAGTGCTGTTGAGCCTTATATGCTTGATAAAATGAGCAAAGCCAGTCGCAAACAAACCGAAACCTATGTGAATAGTATTTGGAACAGCATGCTTCACTCCATTGCGAAAAGCAGAAATATTGAAGTAGAAGAGAACTTGTTAACTCGTTACCCTGAATTCGTTGTTGATACAAAAAAAGTTTTGTCTGGAAATTCAAACCATACATACAGTTTCACAATTCCGTTACCTGTAACTCCTCCATTTCCAAAAGAATTAACAGGTGTCGAAAAA
>JAOZQX010000303.1 GCA_029931995.1 Bacteroidales bacterium | reverse complement strand
GTATGTTTTTTAAATCCTACGTACTGAAATACGAGGATGAGAGAAGTGTCTTGCTGTAACTCTAATGTATAAGCTCCATCAAAATTTGAAGTCGTTCCACGCGTACTCCCTTTAATGTATACATTTACAAAAGGTAAGGGTTCATTATATTCATCAAAAATATAACCTTGTATTGTTTTGTTTGCAAAAGTAGTTTGAGTCAATGCAAGATGAGAACTCATAAAAAATAGCAAAAAACAAAAAAATACATATTTAAGAAATGGACTATTAAAACGAATCATTATTCTTAGCTGAAATTTTACGTATCAACAACTACAATTTAAATTGTATCTAAATAAATTGGATGTCATCTATTAGATACAAACATAGACAAAAATCTCGTAAAATTTACGTAAATTCGTGCTCTAATAAATCACAAAATATTCAATATAAAATTCATATAGAATGGCAAAAATTAAAGGAGCAATTGTAGTTGATATTGAGCACTGCAAAGGCTGTGAAGTATGTATTGATGCTTGCCCAACTCAGGTTATCGAGATGCATGAGCAAGTGAATGGTAAGGGGTATCATTATGCCTACATGGCTCAACCAGATGCATGTACAGGTTGTACAAACTGTGCCATTGTTTGCCCCGACGGTGTGATAACCGTTTACAGAAAGAAAATGGCAGAATAGTTTTAATTAAAAAAATTGTTTAAATAATGGGTGAATTAAAATTAATGAAGGGCAATGAAGCCTTTGGAGAAGCGGCGATTCGCTTAGGGGTGGATGCATATTTTGGCTATCCTATCACTCCACAATCGGAGGTTATTGAATACCTCATGGCCGAAAAACCTCATGAAAGAACCGGAATGGTTGTACTGCAAGCAGAAAGTGAAGTAGCTGCAATCAATATGGTTTACGGTGCTGCCGGTGCCGGTAAAAAAGTAATGACTTCTTCCTCTAGTCCTGGGATTAGCTTAAAAATGGAAGGTGTTTCATATATGGCAGGTGCCGAGTTACCTACCGTTTTATTAAATGTTGTGCGTGGCGGACCTGGTTTAGGTACCATCCAACCATCGCAAGCTGATTATTTTCAAGCTGTTAAAGGTGGTGGTCATGGCGATTATCATTTAATTGTTTTAGCTCCTGCTTCTGTACAGGAAATGTCGGATATGGTAAAAGAAGGTTTTGAACTCGCTTTTAAATATCGCAATCCGGTCATGATTTTATCGGATGGCGTTATTGGACAAATGATGGAAAAAGTGGAGCTATTTGATCATATTCCACGTTGGACCGACGAAGAAATTAAGAAAAATACGCCTTGGGCAACAACTGGTAAAACTACCGATCGCGAACGTAACATTATAACTTCTTTAGATTTAGATTCATTCCGTCAGGAAAAACATAACGAGAAGCTACAGGCAAAATATAATGACATACGTGAAAACGAAGTTCGTTTTGAAAAATTCAATTGCGATGATGCAGAGTATTTATTTATAGCCTATGGTTCGAGTGCACGTATTGCACAAAAAGCCATGCAATTGTGTCGCGATAAAGGAATAAAAGTTGGCTTATTGCGCCCTATCACTTTATTCCCATTCCCTGAAAAGGAAATTAACGAACTGGCCGGACAAGTTAAAGGAATATTAAGTGTAGAAATGAGTGCCGGACAAATGGTTGAAGATGTTAAGCTCGCAGTATGCGGAAAAACAAAAGTTGAGCATTATGGTCGCATGGGTGGTATCATTCATTCGCCACTGGAAGTAATGGCTGCTCTTGAGCAAAAAATTATAGGAGGATCATCCAATGAGTAAAGATTTATTAAACGAAATAATACAGCCCGAAAATTTGGTTTACAAAAAAACCAAATTAATGACCAATAACACCTTAAGTTATTGTCCCGGTTGTGGGCATGGTACAGCGCACCGCCTGATTATGGATGTAGTTGAAGAATTGGATATTTGGAAAGATACCATTGGTGTTGCTCCTGTTGGATGTTCAGTATTGGCCTACGATTTTATGAATATTGATATGCAACAAGCGGCACACGGACGTGCTCCTGCTGTTGCAACAGGCATCAAACGTTGCTATCCTGATAAAGTGGTTTTCACTTATCAGGGCGATGGTGACCTTGCTGCTATCGGTACGGCCGAAACCATTCACGCCATTAACCGTGGCGAAAACATAATAATCGTTTTCATTAATAATGGTATTTATGGTATGACCGGTGGACAAATGGCTCCTACTACCCTTCCGGGGATGAAATCATCTACTTCGCCTTATGGGCGCGATACAGAGATGATGGGAAATCCATTGAAAATGACAGAACTAATTTCAGCTTTGCCGGGTGCTTATATGGTTACTCGTCAGGCGGTACATACGCCTGCTCATGTTCGTAAAGCAAAAAGAGCATTGAAAATGGCCTTTAAAAATCAGATTGAGAAAAAAGGCGGTGTTTCATTTGTAGAAATTGTTTCGAACTGTAATTCGGGATGGAAAATGACTCCCGTTCACTCCAATCAATGGATGGTGGAAAATATGTTTCCTTTCTATCCGCTTGGAGATATTAAAATTGACGGAGAATTTGTAAATAAATAAGCTTAATCGCAGATCAATAGATCGATTAAAATATAGAATTATGACAGAAGAAATTATCATAGCCGGTTTTGGTGGACAAGGCGTGCTGTCGATGGGAAAAATACTTTCTTATTCGGGCATTATGCAAGATCAGGAAGTAAGTTGGATGCCTTCTTACGGACCAGAAATGCGTGGTGGAACAGCCAATGTTACGGTAATCATTAGCGACGAGCGTGTAAGCTCTCCTGTACTTACTGAGTTTGACACCGCCATCATCCTT
>JAOZQX010000019.1 GCA_029931995.1 Bacteroidales bacterium | reverse complement strand
TGTTGTAAAAAACCCATGGATGTTTCTGCTTCTGTAAAGGATGCCACTTCTGCAGCTTTAAAAGCAATTCAATAATTTAAAAACACATTACTTTGGAAAAGAAAACAGGCGTATATATTTGTTCAGGATGTGAAATTGGGAACTGCATTGATGTAGAGAAAATCTGCAAGCTGGCTGCTGAAGAATTTAAGGTGGCCGATGCTGTAATTCATCCTGCCTTATGTTCTGTTGAGGGCTATGATCTGATTCTTGAAAATATTGAAAAAAACAAGCTGGATTCAGTTCTTATTGCAGCTTGTTCGCCAAGGGTAAAAACCGATGTTTTTGATTTTCCGGAAAATATACTTTTGGAGAGGGTTAACTTCAGAGAACAGATTGCCTGGTGTTACGAACCCAATGATGAGGATACCCAAATGGCTGCCGAAGACTATCTAAGAATGGGTATCACGAAAGTTATTAATACTCAAATTCCACAGCCTTATCTTGCTGAAAATTTGTCTTCAGATATTTTGGTAGTTGGTGGAGGTATCACAGGAGTTACTGCTTCTCTGGAAGGCGCTAAAGCCGGTTATAAAATTCATTTGATTGAAAAAGATGAACAGCTGGGAGGTAGAGCAAATGAGCTTTATAAAATGTATCCCTGCAAAAAGCCATTTACTAAATTTCATGAACCTTTTTTAGATGACTTAGCTGATGAACTAAAAACGTATGAAAATGTTACGGTTTATACCTCAACTCAGATTCAAAAAATTAGTGGTGAACCGGGAAATTTTGATGTTGAATTAATAAATGGAAGTACAAAAAAAATTAAAGTTGGTTCGATTGTGGCAGCGATGGGGTGGAAACCTTATGACGCCAATAAATTATCACATCTTGGATATGGTAAATCCGACAAAGTGATCACCATTCAGGAGTTTGAAAAACGAGTAAAAGAAAATCCTAATCTCAAATTACCAGAGAAGGTTTTGTTTATTCAATGTGCCGGATCGAGGGATGAAAAACATTTGCCGTATTGTTCAAATTATTGTTGTAGCACCTCTTTAAAACAAAGCCAATACATTCGGGACTTAAGTCCCGATTCTTCTGTTTTTATAGTGTATAAAGATATTCGCACACAGGGATTAGCCGAAGAGTTTTATAAAGAGGTACAAAAAGATGATCAGGTATTTTTTACCAAAGGGGAGATCGATGAAGTGCTTGTTGAAAATGAAAACCTCAACGTAAAAGTTAAAGAAACCCTTTTGGGAGAAGATATTTCATTGTCGGTCGACCTGATTATTTTGGCTACCGGAATGATTCCTAACGGTACTGAAGATTTAAATTTAAATTATCGCTTAGGTAAAGGATTGCCTGAGTTGAAATATAATTTCTCCGATTCTCATTTTATTTGTTTTCCTTACGAAACCCGTCGTACAGGTATTTATGCTGCCGGAACTTTGCGGGCTCCAATGGATATTGCTGCCAGTAGGAGTGATGCTGCAGGAGCCATGTTCAAAGCCATTCAATGTATTGAAGCCACCAAAAGAGGAGAAGCTGTTCATCCACGTTCAGGCGATAAAAGCTATCCTGAATTGTATATGGATCGCTGCACCGATTGCAAAAGATGTACTGAAGAATGTCCTTTTGGAGTTTATGATGAAACAGAAAAGGGAACACCGCTTCCAAATCCGGCTCGTTGTCGGCGATGTGGAATTTGTTTGGGCTCTTGTCCGGAACGAATAATTAGTTTTTCCGATTATTCAATCAATAGTGTTTCGGCTATGATTAAGGTTGTTGAAATTCCTGATGAATTTGAAGAGAAACCCAGAATCTTGGCTTTTGTTTGCGAAAACGATGCTTATCCAGCCATTGATATGGCGGGTACCAAAAGATTAAAATACAGTCCGTATGTGCGGATAATTCCGGTGCGTTGCCTCGGCTCTGTAAACAAAGTATGGATCTCTGATGCGCTTTCATGCGGATACGATGGCATCCTACAAATTGGCTGTAAACCAGGTGATGATTACCAATGCCATTTCATCCACGGAAGTGAACTAACAGAAACCCGTGGCGAAAATATTCAGGAAACTTTGCAAAGTATGATGCTGGAACCCGAACGTATTTTAACCAAATTTGTGGAAATCACGGATTATCATAAGATCCCAGAGATTATTAATAACTATGCTGAAACCATAGAAGAAATTGGGCCGAACCCGTTTAAAGATATGTAGTTTAAAAAAACATCAAATAACAATGGTCAAATTATGAAAATCACAAATACCAAAATACAAATCTCAAATTATAAAATCGGATTAATTTTATTGAGGGCGTGATTTTTTTTGCGTTTGAAGCTTGGATATTGGAATTTGTTGATTGAGATTTGGTGCTTAAAAAAGCTAAATATAAATTTAAAAGAATTGACCTTAGGATAGATAGATTATGATAGAAATATTACCGGACATAGATTTTAAAAAAGAGCTTAAGAAAAGCAGTGGTTCTTCGTTGAGCGAATGTATGCAGTGCGGAACTTGTTCTGCGGTATGCTCTCTTGCTCCGGACGATCGTCCTTTTCCGCGCAAGGAAATGATCTGGGCAGCATGGGGGTTGAAGGATAAGCTGGCTGCAAATCCTGATTTATGGTTGTGCCATCAGTGTGGTGATTGCAGCACTTATTGTCCGCGCGATGTAAAACCCGCCGATGTTTTATCTTCTGTCAGGCAAATTATTTATAAGCAAAATGCCCGTCCGGCTTTTATGGGGAAATTGTTAAGCAAACCCGCTTTATTACCGATTGCGATCTTAATTCCTGTGATTATTATTTCTATCATCCTTTTATTGGCAGGCACCTTAAGCATTCCTGAAGGCCCGGTAAATTATTCCAAATTCTTCCCACATGCATGGTTAAACGGCTCTTTCTCGGTGATAACACTTTTGGTGTATGGAATGGCAACCATTGGTTTTGTAAAATTTTACCACAGTATTAAATCCGGTTTCCCGGAAGCAAAACCAAAAATGAGCTTATTCAAAAGCATGATTCAGGTTAAAATTGAAGTTCTGCGACATTCAAAATTTACCGATTGCGAAAACAAAAAATCCCGAACCATTGCTCACTTTTTGTTGTTCTACGGATTTTTGCTTTTGTTATTAGTTACACTCTATGCAATTGTTGCAGTAATTATTGAGGCCTATCCGATGGCTCTAACCGACCCCTTTAAAATTATAGGGAATATTGCTTCGCTTATGCTGATTGTAGGATTAGGGATCTTTATCTATAATCGTTTATTTAATAAAAGCACTTTGGGTAACAGTAATTATTCCGACTGGCTTTTACTAATCTCTATTTTCTTGCTAACCCTTTCGGGGATAGTGGTTCAGTTTGCCCGTTTTGGGGATTGGAATTTAGCCTATCACCTATATTTCTTCCATTTGGTTTGTGTATGGTTTGTGATCATATACTTGCCCTACACCAAGTTTGCTCATATGGTTTACCGTTTTATTGCACTTAGTTTTGCAAATAGGATTGGGAGAAAATAAATTTTTTAATTAGCGGTTAGTATATAAAGGTTAGCTGATTTCGAACAAATTACGAGAAAGTTGAAACGAGCTTTAAGATTTGAGTTTGTTACCGTTTTCGCTTATTTTTATGTACATTGTTGTACACTAGGTTTATTCAGTCTCGCAAAAAAACTTAATATTTACTTCCCTAATAAAGTCAAAATCATTTATCCACTTAACATTCATGTTTTGGCAAACATCAGGAATTTTAATCTTCTGTGTGTTTGGAGTATTTGCAAGATATTCTTTTGTTACAACAACTGCATTTTCTGCCATGGCATGTGCAATTACCCATGGGTCTGCTATCGACCTATTTTTAGTGTTATTTGCTAAATATTGATGTGATTTGTCTTTTGTATATAAGTCTCTTAAACAAAGTTGTACTTTTTGGTCAATTGGACGAACTATATAACTCTTATCTTTAAGCCATGCTTTTAGATTGTCATCACCTTTGTCAATTTCCTTTTTGACTTCTTGGGTGATGAAAACTACACCTTCTTTCGCCAAATTATCTATTATATCCCAATAAGATTCGCAAAATTCCGGAGAATAATATTTATTCCAGGCTTCAATAAAAAAATTTGTGTCAAGGCAATATTTTGGGTTATTATTATGCATATAAGTGCTTTTCAAGATTTTTAAAATTACTCACTTTAATGTCTAATAACTTATTGGCTTCATATCCAGTTATTTTTCCGCTTTTATAATATCCATAAATGTATGATGTAAAAGCTTTACTGTTTTTTCTAATTTTTAATATGTAATAGCTTGGACCACCTTTTTGTTTAGGTTTATTTGCTTGGAATTCCAAGTATTCATCATATTTATCTTTAAATACTTTTCTAAATTGGTTAAATTGAATTTCTGATATGATATTTAAGTTTAACATTCGTACAGAAAGAGCAAAAGAGCTAACTCTCATTTCTTTAGCAATTTTTTCAACTACTGTAGAAGTGATTGTTTTATAATCTCTTAAAACACGTGAAAAGGAAGATTTGGGCATTAATATTTCTGCCGTTACTCTGTTGCATAAAACCTCAATCGGGTCATATTTGTTCAAATCCTCTGAATTTCTGAAATCAATTAAATCAAAGGCAGATACCCCGCTGGCATTAATCCATAGATGTGTTAATTCATGAATTAATGTAAAAAGTTGAGAGTTTTTTCCGTCAGCACTATTTACAAAAATAAAGGGTGCATATTTGTCGCTAATAGCAAAACCCTTAACTTCATTAATGTCAATCTTTAAATGGCTATGAATATAACTGGACAATGAAACAAATATTCTTTTTTGTTCAATTTTATCAATCCAGTATTTTAAAACATCTTGATTCCTTTCTATTGATTTTATCTCCAAAGTTTTAATAATATCTAAAGCAATTTCTTCAATACTTGTCTTTGAATTAAACCTTCCAATGAATACAAGTGGATTTTCTCCTTCTTCTTTAAGAAAATCACTGAACCAGGATTGTTTTGACTGAATATCCCTAATAATAAAAGTTAATGCAGTACTGTATTCTTTAGAGATAATATGTCTTCTAAAGTCTCTTAAAGTTTGGAAATCTGCTGGGGGCTCTGGGAGATAAAAGATTGAAATTGGTCTTCTGTATAATTTTGATAATTTTTCAAGCTGGTTTATTGAAGGAAAGTCATCACCACTTTCCCATAATTCAATTTTTTCTTCTTTCACTTTTGTTTTCAAAGCAACCTGTTCAATGGACATCTTAGAGGTCTCTCTTGCCCATCGTAAAATATTAGGTGTTATGATTGCTTTTTCTCTCATTTAACAAAGTTACGCAATTTGTTCGTTATTTAATTAGATTCTCATTCTTGTGTCCAACTAGTTTATATGTGCACCTTTATGCACTTTATTTAAAGATAAATTAATTCATGTCAATGAATATCTTGATTTGTATTTGGGAGTAGAAACAAATCCACGTTTTTGCATTAAGTTTCAGGTAAATATACAAAATTTTATGGTGAATGCTCCCCTCCTAAAATAGGAGGGGTGGACGCAAGCCCGCCAAAGGCAGGTAAAGCGGACGGAGTGGTAAAAAAGTGAAAAAATAACCACCCCTTTAATTCCCCTCCTTGAAAAGGATGGGAGCCATTATTTCTTCCTTATCAAACTCAAGCCATCCCTCAACGGCAGTATCACATTCTCCACTCTGTCATCCTGCTGAATATATTCATTGAATTCAATAATTCCAAGGGCTTCTTTATCATGAGGATCAGGGGTAGTGAGCACCTTACCCGACCAAAAAACATTATCGGCTAAAATGTAGCCACCGGGGCGGATTTTGTCAAAAATCAGATGGTAGTAATTCAAATAATTCTCTTTATCGGCATCCAGAAAAACCAAATCAAAAGCCTCATTAATTTGAGGAATAATTTCCAGCGCATTTCCCAAATGGTAATTTACCTGATGCTCAATTTCCGCTTCCGCAAAATATTTTTTAGCAATGCTTTCCAGTTCGGGATTCATTTCAATGGTATGCAAAACGCCATCGGCAGGTAAACCTTTGGCTAAACAAATGGCTGAGTATCCGGTATAAGTTCCAATTTCCAAAATGTTTTTGGCTTGGATCATGCAGCTCAGCATTTCCAGCAATTTGCCTTGCATAGCTCCCGAAAGCATGCGGGGGTGAATCATTTTTAAATGGGTTTCCCGATTAAGTCGATACAAAAGATCGGACTCTTTCGAGCTGTGTTCTTCGGCGTATTTTTCGAGCTTTGGATCAATCATTATTCTCCATTATAAATTAATACACTCAATTGTTTCGGATCAAAAACCTCATTGGCAATTTCCTGCAATTTAGCCGCATCAATGGAGTGGATGGCATCATGAATTTCACGAATGCTGTCAATTTTATTCATCATCAACAAGCTTCTACCCATTGATAACATTTCGCTGAGGTTTGATTCCAATGATATAGCCAATTGCCCAATAATTTGTTGCTTGGCTCGTTGTAATTGCAAAGTGCCTAATTTTTTTCTGCGCAACAAATTCAACTCTTTTTTCACCAAACAAATACTTTTGTCAATGTGTTCTTTATCCGTACCTAAATATACGCAAAACAAACCGGTGTCGGAATAAGGTTGGTAGTGCGATTCTATGTCGTAAGTGTAGCCGTGTTTTTCGCGAACAGCTAGCGCTAATCGTGAATTCAGCGCCGGACCACCCAATAAATTATTTAGTAAAACCAAGCCTAAACGGTTTTCGTGATTGCGTGGATAGGCCAGATTCCCGATGCAGGAATGCGAAAGATAAGTTCGCTTATCGATGCGTTTCTTTTGGACTTCGTAGGCAATCATTTTTTGTCGGCCATTGGAGCGGAGGTTGGCCGGAATCTCACCAAAATATTTTTCAACGAGTTTGATTAGTTTGGTAAAACCAATATTTCCTATCGAGCTAATCACCATTTGATCGGTATGGTAGTTTTTTTGAATAAAATTCTGAATGCCTTCTTTGGTAAAGCTCTTAACGCTTTTTGGTGTTCCTAAAATGTTTCGGGCAATGGGGTGGCCATCGTAAATCAATTCTTCAAAATCATCAAAAATTAGTTCTGAGGGAGAATCTTTATAGGAATTGATTTCATCTAAAACCACATCTTTTTCTTTATTAATTTCCTTTTCAGGGAAAGAAGAATTGAAAGTGATATCGGAGATTAATTCTAAGGTTCTTTCAAAATAGGGATGCAAAAAAGAGGCATAAATTGCCGTTTCTTCCTTAGTTGTAAAGGCATTTAAATCACCCCCAATATTCTCCAAGCGACTGAGTACGTGATATGCCTTGCGTTTTTTAGTGCCTTTAAAAATCACATGTTCAATAAAATGAGCCATGCCGTTTTCCTTCTCTGCCTCATCTCGGCTACCTGTATTAATAACAATACCGCAATGTGCTACTTCGCTGGTATTGAATGAATGTACCAGCCTGATTCCGTTCTTTAATGCGTGAAATTGATATTCCATTTTCTTGAGATATTAGATGCTAGATGTTAGATGTTATTATGGTTTGTCTAAGGTCTTTAATCTAGATTCTAAATAATGACTGCAAAAATACTATTCATTGGAATACAAAAGGTTAATTTTAAAGATAAATCTAAAAACGCTGTCTTGTCCTAAAATAATTCTTACAAAAACGAAGCTTCCTCCCACAAGCCTACACTTGCCCAACGCTTTTTCTTTTCCATTTTCTACAGTATAAGATTGATTTTTCGTTTGGTTTTCTTTGGACAAGCAAAAGAATGAAGAATAAATTTTATCATGGCTAAATTTATTCGAAAAATAAAAAAATCTTATTTGTCTTCAATGCTATGAGGTATGTAGCCATCTCCAGTAAAGGATCCCATAGGAGATAATGGTTTGTATGTTTCAGATGATTTTGTAGTTACTCCCATTAACAATTCCTCCCAACTACAATCGTTTTTAAAATCTAAACCTATACCATAAGGATCATAATAAATACCATAATTATCTATATATTCAGAATTGGGAAACCAGATATTTAGCCCCCTAAAATCTGCACATGAATCTCCATGAAATTCTGTTACTACACAATTGTTAAAGCATAAGATGGTTTCACTTATTAAATCCTTTGCTGCTTGATCCGTTTCGTTTTCTTCTAAGGTTTTTAATAGTTTATGTAAATTGCAATAACTTCCAAAAAAACTAAGATCATCTGGATTTACTAACTGCTTAAACTTTGCCTGATGATCTTTATAATACTCTGCAACCTCATTAAAAGCAACAACTAATTCCTCAGATTTGGAAAGATCAATAGCACTCATGGTAAAGTAATCTGTATATTCTGTATAATACTCTGGTGCTTGGTGTATTGCGATTGAAAATTGTAAAATAATTTGTCTTGCCAAATCTTCTACCGACAGGGATGAGTTTGTTTTTAGATAATTATCCATTTCATTTAGCATAAAAAGCCAAAACAAGAAACCGCTTGTATTTTCAGAACCAATATAATAATCAGCACATCCCTTCATTTGGTATGTTGCTTCAACAGAGCCCATAAGACAAGGAGCTGTATAAAGAATCAGGTTTACATTTCCAGCTGCCCTGATAGCCTCACTCATTTCACCACATGTTAAAAGATCATCGACAGGATCCTTATCAGAACAAGCTCCTGCCCAACCAGCTCCATGACCATAAAAGGCAAGAATATATTTTTCGGCCGGAAAGTTTTGTTTTCCATAATTTATAAAATCCTCTAACACGTCGCCACTTCCCATGTTTATTTCCCCTAAATTTTCTAGTAGTACATATCTATTATTTTCTGTTACTTTATAATACCCAGTTGCAGGCACCTCAGAGAATCTTCTTTCTTCACCATCAAAAAATACAATATAATTGATGTCATCATTTGAGCTAACCAATTCTGCAAAATTATTAAACGGATTATAAGCATTGTCAAAATCAGCAGCACAATAAAATAAATAAGTCCATTCTCTCGTAACAATGTTATTATCATCATTATTATCTGCCAAATTTTCTTTTTTCGAACAAGAGATCAGCAAAGTAAAAAAAACGATTAAAAGATAGTTCAGATATGTTTTCATGATTTTATATTTAATTGCTAATTTTCGAAGCATGTTACATATTGAATTAGACAACCATATATAAGTTTACACTTAATAAAAAAGGCTCAATAGCAACTTAAAAAACAAAAAAGCCCTCCCGAAAACTCGAGAGGGCTTTTTAAATATAATTAGGTTTTTAGTTTTAAACTACACCTTGCGCTAACATAGCATCGGCAACTTTTACAAATCCACCAATATTTGCTCCTTTAACATAATCAATATAGTCACCCTCTTTACCATACTTAACGCAAGTTTCGTGGATGTCTTTCATGATTTGTTTTAAACGACTGTCAACCTCTTCGCGAGTCCAAGATAAACGCAATGAGTTTTGCGACATTTCAAGACCAGAAACAGCAACACCACCTGCATTAGCAGCTTTACCAAGACCGTAAAGAATTTTCGCTTTACTATAAACTTCAATTGCTTCAGGAGCTGAAGGCATGTTTGCTCCTTCAGATACTACGAAACATCCGTTTGCAATTAATGTTTTAGCTTCTTCCTCGTTCACCTCATTTTGAGTTGCATTTGGCATCGCTACATCACATTTAATTCCCCATGGGCGTTTGCCTTCGTGGAATTCACAGTTATATTTGTCAGCGTATTCTTTAATACGTCCACGTTTAACATTTTTAAGATGCATTACAAAAGCAAGTTTCTCGGCATCAATTCCGGCAGGATCGTGAATAAAACCAGAAGAATCAGATAAAGTAACAACTTTACCACCCATATCAGTAACTTTTTCGCAAGCATATTGTGCAACGTTTCCAGAACCAGAAATAGTTACAACTTTACCTTTAAGGCTGTCACCTCTGGTGTTCAGCATATACTCAGCAAAATAAGTAGCACCGTAACCAGTAGCTTCAGGACGAATTAATGATCCACCCCATTCTCTTCCTTTACCGGTTAAAACACCAGTAAATTCATTACGAATACGTTTGTATTGTCCGTACATGAAACCAATTTCACGTCCACCAACACCAATATCACCAGCAGGAATATCTGTATTTGGTCCAATATGTCTGCAAAGCTCAGTCATAAAACTTTGGCAAAAACGCATTACTTCATTATCAGTTTTTCCTTTAGGATCGAAATCTGATCCACCTTTACCACCACCCATAGGAAGTGTAGTAAGAGAGTTTTTAAGTACTTGCTCGAAAGCTAAAAATTTAAGAACCCCAAGATTTACAGTTGGGTGAAAACGAAGTCCACCTTTGTAAGGTCCAATTGCTGAGTTCATCTCAATACGATATGCTTTATTGAGTTGAATTTCGCCTTTGTCATCCAACCAAGGAACACGGAAAAGGATTACTCTTTCCGGTTCAGCAATTCTTTCCAGAATTTTATTTTCCTTATAAATTGGATTTTCTTCCATGTAAGGAATGATGGTTTCTGCTACTTCATGAACTGCTTGATGAAATTCTGCTTCACCTGGATTTTTAGCAATGATTTTAGCCATAAAGTCATTTACTTTTTGTTCTAATGCCATAATTTTTATTTTTTGATTAGTAATTAGATTTATTTAAAAACGAAATCAATATTAAAAAAAAATGGGGTTCAAAAAACCTAATCATATCCAATTTCCGTAGTACCCTTATTAAATTCCGTGAAACACGCAAAAGGTAATTTGCTAATCAAAATAATTTTCATC
>JAOZQX010000302.1 GCA_029931995.1 Bacteroidales bacterium | reverse complement strand
ACATATTCTCATATTCAAATGCAATATTGGTGTAAATTTCTTCCGGATCGTCAGCTAATTCTACCGCCTTTTTGTATTCATGAATAGCCTCATCATATTTTTTCTGATGGGAGAGAACTACTCCTTTGGTTAAATAAATTTCAGCATTATCAGGTTCAAATTTCCCAATTTTATTTAATAAACTTAATGCTTTCTCATATTTGCCGTCAGCAATTAAATAAAGGGCTTGCTTGAACTGAAAGTTGATAATAGCAGGCTGTTGACTTACAGCCGATAGAATAGCCGTTTTTGTGTTTCCCAGGTCGTTTCGCTCTAAATAAAAATCAATGATATCCTCAAATTCCTGGACATCAAAGAAGGCTTCCTTTTTCTGGAGAATCATTTTTTCAAACCTTGCGATCAAATCCTGAATGTGATATTCATTGTCCGCTTCCTCAAAATTGCTCATCATAATCTTACAATTCAATCATATTATCCACTCTACAAAAGTAATTAATTTGTTATTGGATGGGTATTTACGACAAACTTTTATTCATAATTTTTTTACTGGCAATACAGCTTTTATTAACTAAATGGAGTGTAAAAAATTAATATTTTCTTAATAGACTTAATGTTTTATTTCAGTATTTTCGTTGTAATAAAACTGTTAGATTATGACATTGATTAAATCTATATCCGGAATACGTGGTACGATTGGTGGTTCGGAAGGTGGAAATTTAACGCCTTTGGATATAGTAAAATTTACAGCAGCTTTTGTAAATTTTATTAAGAAAAGAAGTTTGAAGAGCCGAGTTAAATTGGTGATAGGAAGGGATGCCCGCATTTCGGGAGAGATGGCTAATCATTTGGTAATAGGTACTGCTTTAAGTTTAGGTGCCGATATTATTGATGCTGGCTTAACAACAACACCAACTGTTGAAATTGCAGTTCCATTAGCAAATGCTGATGGTGGAATTATTTTAACGGCCAGTCATAATCCGAAACAATGGAATGCACTGAAATTATTGAATAAGCGAGGTGAATTTATTTCAGCTCAGGACGGGCAAGATCTTTTAGATTTAATTGCCAAAGATAATTTTGAGTTTAGTCAAGTGGATGATTTGGGTGTTTATTATCTCGATGAATCTTTTAATGATGAGCACATTAAACAAGTGCTTGCCATGCCCTTGGTAGATGTTGAGGCAATACAGAAAGCGAACTTTAAAGTGGCCTTGGATTGTGTTAATTCAAGCGGTGGTATTGTATTGCCTGAGTTGTTGAAACAATTGGGACTTGGGCAAATTGAAAAATTGTATTGCGAACCGAATGGTGAATTTCCTCATAATCCGGAACCTATACCGGAAAATCTCACAGAAATATCAAAATTGATGATTGAGAAAAAAGCTGATGTTGGTTTTGTGGTTGACCCTGATGTTGATCGTTTGGCCATTGTTTGCGAAGATGGGAGCATGTTTGGCGAGGAATATACTTTGGTGGCAGTGGCCGATTATATTTTGCAGCAACAAAAAGGCAATACGGTTTCAAATCTTTCTTCGACCAGAGCTTTACGCGATGTAACTGAAAAACACGGAGGTAATTATTTTGCCTCGGCGGTGGGTGAGGTAAACGTGGTTGACAAAATGAAGGAGGTTAAAGCCATTATTGGTGGCGAAGGAAATGGCGGAATTATTGATCCAGCCTTGCATTACGGCCGCGATGCATTGGTCGGCATTGCTTTGTTTTTAACTCATTTGGCGAAAAGCAAACTTAAATGTTCGGAGCTTCGTAAAACGTATCCCAATTATTTTATTTCCAAAAATAAAGTTGAATTATCTCCCAAACTCAATGTGAATAAGGTCTTGGAGAAGATGGAAGAAAAGTACAAGAATGTTCCGCATAGCACTATCGATGGATTAAAAATTGATTTTGAGGATGAATGGGTTCATCTTCGTAAGTCAAATACAGAACCAATTATTCGTATTTATGCCGAAAGTAAAAGCAGTGATAAAGCAAATGAATTGGCAGAAAAAATAATGCAGGAGATTAATGCGATTATTTGTTGAAAACTCATTATCGAAGCAATCCCATAATTTCTTATATTCGGACTAATATTCAATTTTGTAAGTATGGCGGCTCGGCGTAAAAGAAAACTAAAACCACTCGTTTTTAAAACAATCTCGTTTAAATTAACAGTGCGACAAAGAAAATCGTTACGAAATTATTGTAAAGCAAGAAAAACGACCCCTACCAAACTGATCAAAAAAATGATTCGTCCTTATATCGATAATTATGCAGTGAGTGTTCCTGAAGAATATTTTATTACTGAAAACCAATTGGATCTTTTTAAGGAAGAAAGTGCAGAATCACAATAAATATTTTTCAAAAATTTACAAGCCAAATATTAAACCCAATAATACTGAATAACCTATAATTTGTTCGGGTACTAAAGGTATTCCTTCTGCTAGGAACTCAGCCTCACCTGTTAAACTTAATGCAAATGATTTATTTATGAAGATATAAAAGCCAGTTATTAGGCTTGATGAAAGCTTGCAGGCCTCGGAAAGGTTAATGTTGGGTCCATATGAAATTAATGGCCTGACAACACCTTTTGGAGAAATATACTCGAAATGAATCGGGATACCAATTTGTATGTTTTTACCATTTATAAAATCTAATGTCTTAATATTTATACCTGATTTTAGGTAGATATTTTTTGGAAAATTGTTGAAATTAATATGAATATTAATCCCACCAGTGAATGAATTTTTGTTTGAAATATTAGTGTAATAAATATTTTGAGAAACACCACTATGAATGCTTATGATTGCTTTATATAATTGATATTGAGTATTTTTATTACCCCCCCCTGCATG